>NZ_JBNKYW010000285.1:0-4240 GCF_050301095.1 Roseibium sp. | reverse complement strand
TCACCCTACTCAGGATGAGGTCGTGGATTGGTCCGCCGCCCGTACCTGGAGTGTGAAGATCAGCCCGCAGCTTACCTCCTAGATGCCCTCGCCGTCGGATCCGAAATTGTTCAGGAATCCGCGCTCGCGCAGATAGGTGATGATCTCTTCAGCCACTTCTTCCGGGTCCCGGCCGACGTTCCGGATATGGAGTTCCGGGTTTACCGGTGCCTCGTAGGGGCTGTCGATGCCGGTGAAGTTCTTGATCTCGCCCCGGTCGGCCTTGGCGTACAGGCCCTTCGGGTCGCGCTTGCGGCATTCCTCGATGGGTGTGTCGACGAAGACCTCGATGAACTCGCCCTCCTCCATCAGATCCCGGGCAAGCCGGCGCTCGGACTGGAACGGAGAGATGAAGGAGACAAGAGTGATCATGCCGGCGTCGGCAAAGAGCTTGGCAACCTCGCCCACCCGGCGGATGTTTTCCACCCGGTCGGCGTCGGTGAAACCCAGATCCTTGTTGAGGCCGTGGCGGACATTGTCGCCGTCAAGCGTATAGGTGTGGCGCCCGTCGATGTGGAGTTTCTTCTCCACGATCGAGGCGATGGTCGACTTGCCCGATCCCGAAAGGCCCGTGAACCAGAGCACGGCCGGCTTCTGGCCAAGCTTTTCGGCGCGTGCCGACTTGTCGACGTCGAAAGCCTGCCACTGGATGTTGCTTGCCCGGCGGAGCGCAAACCAGATCATGCCTGCCCCGACCGTGGCATTGGACATGCGGTCGATCAGGATGAACGAGCCGGTCGAGCGGTTGGCTTCATAGGGGTCGAAGGGAACGGAAGACGAGAGCGCGAAATTGCAGAAGGCGATCTCGTTCAGTTCCAGTGTCTTGCCGGCCACATGCTCGAACGTGTTGACGTTGATCTTGTGCTTGATCTCCGAGACGGTCGCCGTCACCGTGCGCGTCCCGATCTTCAGGAGATAAGGTCGGCCCGGAAGCAGCGGTTCGTCAGACATCCAGATGACGTGGGCGGCGAACTGGTCGGCGACATCCGGCCGGTGGGCGGTGGACGACAGCAGATCCCCGCGGGAGATATCGATTTCGTCTTCCAGCGTGATCGTGACCGCTTCGCCCGCGCGCGCTTCGGGAACTTCGCCGCCCGCGCCGATGATGCTCTTCACCTTCGAGAGCTTCGCCGGTCCCGCCACGACCAGTTCGTCGCCGACATTGACCCGGCCGCTGGCGATGGTGCCGGAATAGCCGCGGAAATCGAGGTTCGGCCGGTTGACCCACTGCACCGGGAAGCGGAACGGCGCGTCCAGCGCCTGTTCGCCCACCTCGACGGTTTCCAGGTGTTCCAGCAAGGTCGGTCCGGAATACCAGTCCATCTTGTCGCCACGGGCGGTGACGTTGTCACCATAGCGGGCGGACATCGGGATCGCCTGGAGGGTCTCGAAATCGAAGCCGTTGGCGAAGGTTTCGAAGTCCTTGCGAATCTCCTCGAACCGCTCCTGGGAATGGCCGACCAGATCGATCTTGTTGATCGCCAGCACCACGTGGCGGATGCCGAGCAGCGAGGCGATGAACGCATGGCGACGGGTCTGGACCATCAGGCCGTTGCGGGCGTCGACCAGGAGGACGGCCAGATCGGCGGTGGAGGCGCCGGTTGCCATGTTGCGGGTATACTGTTCGTGACCCGGCGTGTCGGCCACGATGAACTTGCGCTTTTCAGTGGCAAAGAAGCGGTAGGCAACATCGATCGTGATGCCCTGCTCGCGCTCGGCCTCGAGACCGTCGACCAGCAGTGCCAGATCGATCTCCTCGCCGACGGTGCCGTGCTTTTTCGAGTCGCGTTCGAGCGCGGCCAGCTGGTCCTCGAAGATCAGCTTTGTGTCGTAGAGCAGGCGGCCGATCAGCGTGGACTTGCCGTCGTCGACGGAGCCGCAGGTCAGAAAACGGAGCTGATCCTTGCTTTCCTGCGCGAGGATATATTCGGTTACGGCTGTCTCAGCAGCTTCCTGGACGTTTGCGATCGTCATCTTAGAAATATCCTTCCCGCTTCTTCTTTTCCATCGACGCGCTTTCGTCCTTGTCGATCAGGCGGCCCTGGCGTTCGGAGGTGCGGGCAATCAGCATTTCGCGGACAATGGCCGGCAGGGTGTCGGCGTCCGATTCAATGGCACCGGTCAGCGGATAACAGCCGAGCGTGCGGAAGCGGACCATCTTTTCCTCGACCGTCTCGCCGGGCTGCAGCTTCATGCGGTCGTCGTCAACCATGATCAGCATGCCGTCCCGGTTCACCACCGGACGTTTGGCGGCGAAATAAAGCGGCACCATCGGGATGTTTTCCGTCAGGATGTACTGCCAGATGTCGAGCTCGGTCCAGTTGGAAAGCGGGAACGCACGGATGCTCTCGCCCTTGGCAACGCGGGCGTTGTAAAGGTTCCACAGCTCCGGCCGCTGGTTCTTCGGGTCCCAGCCATGGCTGGCATTTCGGAAGGAGAACACGCGCTCCTTGGCACGGGACTTTTCCTCGTCCCGGCGCGCGCCGCCGAAGGCCGCGTCGAAACCGTATTTGTTGAGCGCCTGTTTCAGCGCTTCCGTCTTCATGATGTGGGTGTGGACCGAGGAACCATGGTCGAACGGGCTGATGTTCTTCTCCAGCCCTTCCGGGTTGGTGTAGACAAGCAGGTCCATGCCGAGCCGCTTGGCGGTCTCGTCACGGAACTGGATCATGTCCCGGAACTTCCAGGTGGTGTCCACGTGCAAGAGCGGGAACGGCGGTTTTGAGGGATAAAACGCCTTCATCGCCAGATGCAGCATGACGCCCGAGTCCTTGCCGATGGAATAGAGCATCACCGGGTTGGAGAATTCCGCCGCCACTTCGCGGATGATATGGATGCTTTCCGCTTCCAGGCGCTTCAGGTTGCTGAGGCGCTCGGGCGTGATCCCGTGAGATTGCATGTTCATAGTCACTTTTCCGTGGTGACCGGCGTACCGGTCTTGTCTGAAATCTATCCTTTGGCGCGCGATCCGTCTGCCCCTCAGGCAGCCGGCGCCAGATCTTGCAGCAGCGCCCTGGAGCCGGCCGCAAGGAAATGCGGGTTGCGGAGGTCGTCCTTGGCGGCATTTTCCGGCACGCGGTAGGCGAAATCCTCCAAGGTGTCCGCCAGAACCACTGCGCCCCCGGCCGCACGGACAACCGCGTCGCCCGCTGCAATGTCCCACTGCATGGTGGGTGCAAGGCGCGGATACAGGTCGGCCCTGCCGGCGGCCACCCAGCACAGCTTCAGGGAGGAGCCGACCGAAAGCTGTTCGGCGACCTCAAGGCGACCTATCAGGTCGGCGGTATCCTTGGACATGTGAGAGCGGCTGGCGAGCACGCTCAATCCGGCCGCAGGCGGTGTCCTGACAGAGATCGGCTCGACTCCGGCAACGCGGCCGCCTTCGATCGTGCCCCGGAACGCCTTGCGATGCTGTCCGCCGTTTTCCTCAATCGAACCGCCCCAGAAGATCTCGGCGAGCGCCGGTGCCGACACGACACCGAAAACAGGCGTCCCACCTTCGATGAGAGCGATATTGACCGTAAACTCGCCGTTCTTCTTCAGGAATTCCTTGGTCCCGTCGAGCGGATCCACCAGGAAGTAGCGGTCTCCGACGGAAGGAAGATGGCCCGCCTCCACGGACTCTTCGGCAACCACCGGGATATCGGGAAAACGTTCGGCCAGCCCGGCCAGAATGATCTTTTCCGCCGCGGCATCGGCCTTGGTCACGGGAGAACCATCGGCCTTGTTCTCGACGTCGAAGGGCTCGGCATAAATTTTCAGGATCTCCTCGCCCGCCCGGATTGCGAGCGCGTTCAGGAAGGATATCTGGTCTTCGTTCATCAATGCCTCGAATGGCGCGAAAATCGGGTTCGTTTCGCATCTGTTGTGCTGCGGCTTCAGCTTGCCCGTAAATAAACGGAACGATGTATATCAATTCAAGGAATGGCGTTCCACGAATGCAACTGAAAAGAAAACGCATCGGGCGCTACGGCCGAGCCTTAAGGGCATTTGTTCCGCGCCTCAAGACCGGAATTCGGATTTGCGGCCTGCAAGTCTCCGTAAATTCACGGATTGGCAAGGCCTTTAATGTATGAATCGCACGAACCGGACGGCATGAGACCGCCCGGAAAAAAGCCAAGTGTGTGAGAGTACGATGTCCGATCCCAATCCTGCAACACCGCAAGAGAGCGACGAGGCACAGCGCGACTGGGTGCCGCGT
>NZ_JBNKYW010000284.1:0-10922 GCF_050301095.1 Roseibium sp. | reverse complement strand
CAGGTTCTTGGCCGGCTCGTAGGCGTAGCGCTCCAGCTTGAACAGGCGCAGCAGCTCAACGGCGTGCGCCTCGATTTCTTCCTCCTCCCTTCGCATACGCTGCGACTGAAGAAAGATCTCGGCCAGCCAGTAAGAAAGCCTGCCGTGATGGGCCACTTTGATATTGTCGAGCACCGTCATCTCGTTCCACAGCCGGATCGTTTGAAACGTCCGCGCGATGCCCAGCCCGTTGATGACGTGCGGCGTTTTGCCGACAAGTTCCTGGCCTTCGAAGTTGATGCTGCCTTCGCTGGCGCGGTACGCGCCCGTCACCAGATTGAACACCGTGGTCTTGCCGGCACCGTTTGGGCCGATGAGGCCGACGAGTTCGCCAGGCTCCAGGCGCAGATTGAAGTCTCCGACGGCGCGCAGCCCGCCGAAATAGTGAGTTAGTTGGTTAATCTCCAGCAGCGGCATCGCCAGCCTCCGTTATCGTCTCGATGGATTGTTTCGCTTGTTTGCCGCCGAGCAGGTTGAATTTAATCTCCCGGTTGCCAAACAGACCTTGCGGGCGGTAGAGCATGAGCAGAATCAGGATCAACGGGATGACCACCCATTTGAGTATCTTCAGCGGGCTTAGGGCTTCGACCAGAAGGGTGAAGATGATCGCTGCGATGACCGAGCCGCTAATGCTGCCCATGCCGCCCAGGTAAACCATCACCAGCGATTCGGTTGATTTTAGGATGTTGAAACTGCTGGGGTTGATCGAGGCGAGATAGTGCGCCAGCAAACCGCCCGCAACGCCCGCGATGAACGACGAAACCATAAACGCCACCAGCTTGACGCGGCGCGTGTTGACGCCCATCAGTTCAGCGGCGATCTCATCTTCGCGGATGGCGGTAATCCCCTTGCCGAAGGTAGAGTTGACCAGCAGGTAAATGACCACCAGCGACAAGATCGCAGCGATCATCACCCAATGGAAGTTGCTCCACAACGGCACACCGTTGAGGCCGCGCGGCCCCCCGACAAACGTCATGTTGTAAATGACGCCCTGCACGATGAAGTTCACGGCCAGCGTCACGATGGCGAGATAGTCGCCTCTCAGCCGCAGGACGGGGAACCCGAGAATGATACCCCAGAACGACGCCAGGATGCCGGCGAGCGGCAGGCAGATCCAGAAGGAAAAGCCGAAGTAATGGGCGAGCAGTGCGTAGGAATAGGCGCCGACCGCGTAGAAGGCGACGTAACCAAGATCAAGGAGACCGGCCAGCCCCACCACGATGTTCAGACCCCAGCCAAGCATGACATAGGTCGTCACCAGGATGGCAAGGTCAAGATACTGGCGCGAGCCCCTGGCGCCGTACATCGACATCAGCAGGAACGGCAAAACCACCGCGATGATCAGGAAGACCGGTGCCGCGAACTTGCCGAGCGGTGCAAACACCTGCGCTTTCGGCAGCAGCTTGCCGGCCGACTTGGTCAGCGGCTTGTCGGACTTCCAGACGAAGAGGTTCAGAAGAAGCCGTCCGCCGAAAACGACAGCCACCGCAATGGCGACCACCAACCAGCGGTATTCGATGCCGAGCTGCCCGCCCAGTCCGCTGGCCACTTCGGCCTTCATGCCGATCAGGATGCTGAACAGGGCGAGCGCGATCACTCCCCCGGCCGCCGCATCCTTCAGCGACTCCATAAAGAGATTGTCGGATTTTGCAGTCATGGATCAGACCTTCTCCACTTCCGGCTTGCCGAGCAGACCTTCGGGCATGAAGATCAGCACGATGGCGAGGATAGAGAAGGCCGCGACGTCCTTGTATTCAACGGAGAAATAGCCGGACCAGAAGGTTTCGATGAGGCCGATGAGCAGTCCGCCGAGCATGGCGCCCGGCAGGGAGCCGATGCCGCCGAGAACGGCCGCGGTGAAGGCCTTCACCCCTGCAAGGAAGCCGATGTAGAAATCGATCACGCCGTAGTACAGCAGGAACATGAGGCCGGCGACGGAGGCCAGGCCCGCGCCCATGACGAAGGTCAGCGAAATTGTCCGGTCGACATTCACGCCGAGCAGCGCCGCCATCTTGCGGTCCTGTTCGCAGGCCCGCTGCGCACGGCCGAGCGAGGTCTTGTTGATGAGCATGGTGAAGCCGACCATCAGTGTGAGCGTCACGACCATGATCAGGATCTGGGTATAGGAAAGCTGCACGATGAACCCTGAGCCGTCACCACCGCCGTCGCTCAAGGTAAAGCCGCCGGAAATCAGCGGCTGCAGCGGCTTGTTGCGCGCGCCTTGCGAAATCTGGACAAAGTTCTGGAGCGCAATCGAGGCCCCGATGGCCGTGATCAGCGGCGCAAGGCGGAAGGAACCGCGCAAGGGCCGGTAGGCGATACGTTCAACGGTCCAACCCCACACGGCCGTCAGGCCCATGGACAGGATCAGGACGCCGATGAGGGCCAGGATCAGCAGGGCAATCGGCAAGGAGGCCGTGATGCCGAATGCGACGATGAATATCAGCGCGATAAACGCGCCGACCATGAAGATATCGCCATGGGCGAAGTTGATCATGCCGATGATGCCGTACACCATCGTGTAGCCGATGGCGATGAGGCCATAGATGGACCCCAGCGTCACGCCATTGATCAGCTGTTGTAGGAAGTATTCCATTTCTTTTTGTTACCCCCGGAAGCAATTGCCGCTTCTTGTGACGAGACATTTTGTCTTCATTAAAGGTTCATTAGCAAGGCAGGCGGAACGAGACAATTCCTCTCGCCAAACCCGCTTCAGAAAAATACATTCCTTCGATTTTTTCAGGTTTTGCGGAAAAATTCTCCGCGAAAATGACGAATGACCCTAAAAAATCCTGATTTGTGATCTGCATTTTTTGACCCTTGAGTGCGCGAAGAGTTCACTTGGAGCCGGATGCCATGTACCACTTCGGGATGTTCGACAAATTTTCGACGCAAAGCAGGAAACAACTTGCCCGATACTGAAACTACTCCTCCCATGTTTCTGACCACCCGGGAAGTCGCCGATCTGTTGCGGGTGAAGGAGCGCAAGGTGTATGACCTTGCCGCCGCTGACGAGATCCCGCACCGGCGGATCACGGGCAAGCTTCTGTTTCCCGCCGACGAAATCCGCGCCTGGATCGACAGCTCGGGTCTCCTCCTGCCCCGGGAACGGCCGAATGTGCTCGCGGGCTCCCACGATCCGCTGCTCGACTGGGCCATCCGCGCCTCCGGCTGCGGCCTTGCCACGCTTTGCAACGGCAGCCGGGACGGGCTTGACCAGTTCAAATCCGGTGCCGCGGCCCTGGCGGGGCTTCATATTCCCGACGGCGAAAGCTGGAACATTGCCTCCGTCGCCGCCCTGAACACGGCCAATGCCGTCCTTATCGGCTGGGCCGTCCGCCAGAGAGGCCTGCTGCTTTCGCCGGAGTTGGCCGGGAAGATCCATTCCGTCCGGGACCTGAAGGGAAAGCGCGTAGCGCTGCGCCAGCCGGGCGCCGGAACCTCCATTCTGTTTGCCAGAATGCTGTCCGAGGCGGGCCTTGGGGAGAGCGATCTGGCCTGCTGCAAGGGCCAGGCACACACGGAAAGCGAGGCGGCGGCGGCCGTGGCCGCCGGCGAAGCGGATGCGGCACTTGGCCTTAAAGCCATGGCGGGCCAATACAAGTTATCCTTCCTGCCCCTGGTGGAGGAGAAATTCGACCTGCTGATCGATCGCCGGTCCTATTTCACCGCTCCGGTCCAGCAACTCCTGGCATTTGCCCGGACCGAGGACTTCAGGGAAAAGGCGGACGCGCTCGGCGGATACGATCTTCAGGCTCTCGGATCGGTTCGCTGGCTGTCGGCCTGAGGACCAACGCGAACCAAGGCTACGGACATCATGAACGACATCCGCCCGCACGAAATCACGGTTACCGCCCCCGAGCCCAACGACGCCGGGCTGACGTTTATCGGAAAGATCCATACGCCGTGGGACGACCGCAAGGATTGTCCGCGCCAGGGACGGCCCGACGGTCCGGAATGCCGGCTGGAAATCTTCGAACCCTGGGTGGCCGCGCTGAAGGGGCTCGAAAACTACGAGAGCGTCGAGGTCCTCTATTGGCTGGACAAGGGGCGGCGCGATCTCGTTGTCCAGAACCCGGGCCACAGCGACAAGACCTTCGGCACCTTTGCCCTGCGCTCTCCGATGCGGCCGAACCCGATCGGCACCGTGCTTGCCAAGCTCGTTTCGATAGACGGTCCGAACGTCATCGTGCGCGGGCTCGATTGTCTCAACGGCACGCCCCTGATCGATCTCAAGCCGGACCGCTGCGCCTTTTCCCCAAAAGCGCCGCCGAAACCGGCGGGTTAGGTTCGCGGCCGGCAAGACTGGTTCTCATCTACTCCCCCGGGCCAGCTTGACAAGCTCTGCCCGGAAATGACAATCCCGGGACAAAACCGCTCAACCGAAGCGGATAAGGGAGATTCTCATGCAGGCAAATCCGGAAACCGGCGAGACCGGTATCAACGATGTCGTGTCCATAGAAAGGCACGGCCAGATCGCCCTGATCGCGCTCGACAATCCGCCGGTCAATGCGGCTTCGCATGCCCTCAGATCGGGACTGTGGACGGCCGTCGAAGGCCTCCAGGCAGACACCGGCGTCCAGGCGATTGCCCTTTACGCCAAGGGCCGGACCTTCATTGCCGGGGCGGACATCCGTGAATTCGGCAAGCCGCCGCTCGACCCCTGGCTGCCGGAGCTGTGCAATTTCATCGAAAAATCGGTGAAGCCCATTGTCTGCGTGCTGCACGGCACGACCCTTGGCGGCGGACTGGAAGTCGCCATGTCCTGCCACGCCCGCGTGGCCCTGAAGGGCACCAAGGTCGGTCTGCCGGAAGTCACCCTCGGCATTCTGCCGGGCGCCGGAGGCACCCAACGGGCACCGCGTCTTGCCGGCATTCCGAAAGCCCTCGACATGATCACCTCCGGCAAGCCGGTTGGCGCTGAGGACGCGCTGGAGCACGGGCTGATCGACCGGATTGTCGAAGGAGATCCGCGCGAGATTGCTATCGGGTCGGCCCAGGAACTGATCGACGGCACACTGGCAGCCCGGAAGACGGGTGAGCTGACCGCCGAACCGGATGAGGCCGCCCTTGAGGCCATGCGCGCGAAGCTGGCCAAATCCCAACCGCTGCTGTTCTCGCCGCACAAATGCGTCGACGCGGTCGCAGCCTGCGGCCTGCCCGTCGAAGAGGGCATGAAGGAAGAGCGCCGCCTTTACAACGAATGCATGGAAAGCCCGCAGCGCGCGGGACTGATCCATGCTTTCTTCTCCGAACGGGCCGTCACCAAGATTCCGGAAGCCAAATCCGAACCGCGCCCGATCAATGCCATCGGCGTCATCGGCGGCGGCACCATGGGCTCCGGCATTGCGACCACCGCCCTGCTGGCAGGCGTGCCCGTGACGCTGACAGAGCGGGACCAGGCGGGACTGGACCGCGGGATCTCGGCGATTACGAAGAACCTGGATGGCGCGGTGAAACGCGGCAAGCTGTCTACTGCCGCGCGTGAGGACATATTGTCCTCGAAGCTCAAGACCTCCACCGACCTTGCCGCCCTCGCGGATGCCGACCTCATCATCGAGGCCGTTTTCGAGGACATGGACGTCAAGCGCGACATCTTCGGAACGCTCGATCGTGTCGCCAAGAAAGGCGCGGTGCTAGCCTCCAACACCTCCTATCTCGACATCAACGAGATCGCGGCGATGACCAGCCGCCCGGCGGACGTCATCGGCCTGCATTTCTTCTCGCCGGCGCACGTCATGCGGCTTCTGGAAGTCGTGGTCGCGGACAAGACCGGTGCCGACGTGGTCGCCACCGGATTTGCGCTCGCCAAGCGGCTGAAGAAGATCGCGGTGCGCTCCGGCGTCTGCGACGGTTTCATCGGCAATCGCATCATGACCTTCTACAAGAAGGCGGCCGACTACATGATGATGGACGGCGCTTCCCCGGAAGAGATCGACACCGCCATGCGCGGCTTCGGCTTCGCCATGGGCCCCTATCAGGTCGCCGACCTTGCCGGGCTCGATATTTCCTGGGCCGCCAACAAGCGCCGCGCGGCCACCCGCCCCGCTGAAGAACGCTACATCCCGATCGCCGATCGCCTGTGCGAAAATGGCTGGTTCGGCCGCAAGACCGGTCAGGGCTTCTATATCTACGACGACGAAGGCCCCCGGCCCAATCCGGATGCCCTTGCCATCATCGACGCGGTGCGCGCCGAAGCCGGCGTCACACCACGCAGCTTCTCATCGGAAGAGATCGTCAGCCGGTTCATGACCGCCATGATCTCCGAATCGATCCGTGTGCTGGAAGAGGGCATCGCGCTTCGTCCGATCGACATCGACGCGGTCTTCCTCAACGGCTACGGCTTCCCGCGCTTCCGCGGGGGCCCGATGCATACGGCGGACGTCATCGGTGCGAAAGAGCTGGTGCGCCGGATCGAGGACTACGCCCGGGAGGATGCCTACTACTGGCGGGTCCCCGCGCTTCTGCGCCAGATGGCGGAAAGCGGCGGGACGTTTGCCGACATGAACAGCAAGGGCTAGGTGGCCGCGCCCCGGCCCAGTCCCTAGCCGTGCAAAAACGGCATGCCGGGCACCAGATGGCCCGGCATCGAACCCTGCACGCCCCCGGATACGGGTCTCAGGCAATATCAGCCATCATCACCGACGTAGAACCGGTTCAGCCAATCGGCCACCAGCGCCGGGCGTTTGCCGCCTTCGATTTCCACCGTGGCCTGCCAGGTGATGTCGACCTCGCCGGGACGCGGCTCTTTCAGGTCCGAGAGGACAAAACGGCCACGCAGCCTTGCCCCACTCTTGACCGGAGCCAGGAAGCGGACACGCTCGAAGCCGTAATTGATGCCAAAGGTGGCGCCCTTGATCTTCGGCTGCGCCTCCACGCCCATGACCGACAGGAGCGACAACGTCAGGAACCCGTGCGCTATGGTGCCGCCAAAGGGTGTCTGCCTTGCGCGATCCGGATCCACGTGGATGAACTGATGATCCTTGGTGACCGCTGCAAAGGCGTCGATGTCCGCCTGTTCAACCCGATGCCACGCAGAAACGCCGACTTCCTGTCCGATCATTGCCTTCAGGTCTTCGACCGGCAGTACGCGTTCCGTCACCTCATCGCTCACTCATAGGCCTCCCGGAAGAGGTCCGGCCCGGTTTCGACATTGATGCCGCCGCTGACCGGCAGGATCGCACCGGTGACATAGGACCCGCCATAGCCGCACAGGAACTGCATCGCGGCCGCCATGTCCCCCGGACGCCCCACCCGGCCGAGAGGCACCTGGGCGCCGACACGGGACCGCACATCCTCGTCGGCCGTCGCAAAGGCCGTCATCTTGCTGACGAAGGGTCCCGGTGCCAGCGCGTTGACGGTGATGCGCCGCTCCGCAAGTTCCTTGGCGAGAATGCGCGTCAGGTGGTGGACGGCGGCCTTGGACGCCGCGTAGCTGTAGGCCCGGTCGCCATGGGGCGTTTCGCCCATGACCGAGCCGACATTAACCACACGCGCCGGATTATCATCGCTTGCCGCCCGTTCCAGAAGCGGCAAAAGGCTTTGTGTCAGCTGAAACAGGCCGGTCACGTTCACCCGCATGATCCGGTCCCAGGCCGCGTAGGGGAATTCCCCGAGCGGCATGCCCCAGCTGGTGCCGGCGTTGTTCATCAGGATGTGCAGCCTGTCCGTGCGCTTTTCCACCTCGGCGGTCAGCGCGGAGATGCCTTCCTCCGTCCCGACATCGCCACCGAAGCCTTCAACCTTGCCGTCGTAACCGAGCGCATTCAGCTCTTCCGCGGCCCTTTCGCAGGCAGCAATCTTGCGGCTGGCGATGAATACATGTGCGCCCGCGGCCACCAGCCCTTCCGCGGCCATCCGGCCGACGCCCGTTGCTCCGCCGGTCACCATCGCGGTCTTGCCCGCGAGGCTGAAAAGCAGATCCGGGGTCATGCCTCCCCCCCTTCCGCGTACTGTTTTCGAAGCGTCAGTTTGGAAACCTTGCCCGTCGCCGTCAGCGGCAGCTGGTCCACGAAGACGACGTCATCTGGAACCTGCCATTTGGCAAGCCGCTCGGCGAGCATTCCAAGGAGATCCTCTTTCTGCGGCTGCGCATCTTCCCTTGGCACCACGATCAGGAGCGGCCGCTCGTCCCACTTGGCGTCCGGTACCGCGATCACTGCGCAGTTGGCGACACCGGGATGGGACATGACGATGTTTTCCAGATCGAGCGAGGAGATCCACTCACCGCCAGATTTGATCAGATCCTTGGAGCGGTCGGTGATCAGAAGGAAGCCTGCCGGGTCGATGGCGGCGACATCACCGGTACAGAACCAGCCTTCCTTGTCGAAGACCTGATTGGTGGCCTCCGGATCCTCGAAGTAGCCCTCGGTGATCGTATTGCCACGCACATAAAGATGCCCCGACGTCTTGCCGTCATGGGGCAGGCGCCTGCCTTCGTCGTCGACGATCTTCATGTCAACCCCGAAGACGCGGCGGCCCTGGGACTGTTTCCGGTCGACACGCTTCTCGAACGGCAGATCGGCCATTTCGGGGGGCAGGTTGCACTGGGTGCCGAGCGGGCTCATTTCCGTCATGCCCCAGGCATGGCAGACATTGACGCCCATTTTCTCGAAGGCTTCGATAAGCGAGCGCGAGGCGGCCGAACCGCCGACCACGATATCGCCGAAGCCTTCCGGCAGGCGTCCGCGCTGGTTGATCTCGTTCATGAGCCCCAGCCAGACCGTCGGCACGCCCCAGGCGGAATAGACCTTTTCCCGATCCATCAGATCAAACAGGCTCTTGCCGTCCAGTGCCCCGCCCGGAAAGATCAGACTGGCCCCGGAAAGTGGAGCGCCATAGGGAAGCCCCCAGGCATTGACGTGAAAGAGCGGCACCACTGGCAGGATCCGTTTTCCCTCCTGAAGGGTTTTCGGAATCGTGACGCACTGGCTGAGGGCATGCAGCACCGTTGAGCGGTGCGAATAGAGCGTTCCCTTCGGGTTGCCGGTGGTGCCGGAGGTGTAGCAGAGGCCGGCGGCCTGATCCTCGGGGAAGTCCGGCCAGTCGAAATCACTCGCCTCGCCTTCGAGGACCTCCTCGTAGCACAGCGCTCCATCAAGCGGCGTTTCGGGCATATGCGCCCGGTCGGTCATGATGACGACCCTGAGATCGTCCGGAAAATGCGGCCGCAGCCTTTCGATGATCGGCAAGAAGGTGACGTCGGTAAAAAGCAGCCGGTCGCTGGCGTGATTGACGATGTAGATCATCTGCTCCGCCGACAGGCGCGGATTGATGGTATGGCAGACCGCACCGATGCCGGAAATGGCGTAGTAAAGCTCGAAATGCCGGTAACCGTTCCAGGCGAGTGTCGCGACCCGGTCGCCTTCCCCGATACCCAGCTTCCGCAATCCGTGCGCCAGTTTCGAGATTCGCGCCGAGGTTTCCTTGTAGGTCGTGCGGTGAATATCACCCTCGGTGCGCACCGAGACAATTTCGCTCGACGGGTAGGTATCCGCGGCGAAGGTGATGATGTCCGCGATTTTCAGCGGACGGTGCATCATCAATCCCTTCATGTGTTTCCTCCCAGAACACGGCTGCTTTCGCAGTCCCATAAAAGGGTTATGAGGGTACGTACCCTGGGGTCTGGACCCTGGCAAACCGTAGCGCGGCACCAGCAAGCTGGAAAGTCTATTTCCGCAAAACCCTTTGACAGCGCGCGCCTCTTGCGCCAAACCCTGCCGGAACCGATCCGCTGCTGAACGAAATGATTGAGATCTCTTGATGACCCAGAAACTGGTCATTGCCGTCTGCACGGCGCAGCGGCCAAAAATGCTGCAGGCCTGCCTTCACAGCCTCGACAACATGATCGAACCGGACAAGACCGAGATGTCGATCGTCGTTGTCGAAAACGATCCCGAGCCGTATTTCACCGGCGAGGCGGCCGCGGAAATGAAGAACCGGCTTTCGCTGCCGGTCTTTTTCTACCACGAGAAGCGCAAGGGCATTCCCTTTGCCCGCAACACCGCGCTGGAAGCCGCCCTTGAACACGACCCGGACTGGATCGCCCTCATCGATGACGATGAGCGCGCCGAACCCGACTGGATCGAAAAACTGCTGAAGGCCTGCCATGACCACAAGGCGGAAGTCGCCAACGGGCCGGTGCGCCGTATCTACGAAAAGCCCGCGCCGCACTGGTGGAAGTCGCAGCTCTTGAAACCGCGCCCGACCGGCACCGAGATCACCGAAGCGCCCACCAACAACGTTCTCCTGAGCGCCCGTATCGTCTCGAAGGAGGGCCTTGGCCTGCGCTTCGACGAGCGGCTGACATTCGGCAGCGAGGACATCGACTTCTTCCGCCGCACCCATGCGGCCGGAGCCAAGATGATCTGGGTCGACGACGCCTTCGTGGAAGAAGATATTCCGGCCTCGCGCGTCACCACCGGCCGGCTGCTCAGCCGTATGCACATGGCGGCAACCTCGGGTGCCTTCAACATCGTGCTGCGCGAAGGCCGCGCCAAGGCAGCTCTGCATTTCATCCCGAAAAGCTTCCGCCGCATGTTTTTCGGTCTGCTGGCAACGCTCATCGGCTTCGTGATGAAGCCCTTTGCCAAAAAGCGCGGCGAAAAGCTTTTTTACTACGGCCTGATCCGGCTGATGAAGGGCTCCGGCAACCTGCGCGGCCTGATAGGCCGGGCGCATAACTACTATGACGTCATTGATGGCAGCTGATTTGTCTTCCGCCCCCAGGAAACTGGCGCATATTCATCTTGGTGTTGACGGCGGCGCGGAAAAATTCTTCGTACGTCTGTCACGGGCATTCGCCAAACGTGGCATCGAGCAGATTGCCTTCATCAAGCCGGGCCGGCCCTGGCGCGATGAACTGGCCGAGCATTGCGACGTGC
>NZ_JBNKYW010000283.1:0-21684 GCF_050301095.1 Roseibium sp. | reverse complement strand
ACGCGCTGCTTCATGCCGCCGGAAAGCTGCTTGGGCAGGGCTTCGGCGAAATCGGAGAGTTTCGTGCGCGCCAGAACGCCGTCGATGATTTCCCGTGCCCGGCTCCCGCGAATGCCGTGATCTTCCAGCACCAGCGAGATGTTGCCCCGCACGGTGCGCCAGGGCAGCAGGGCGAAGTCCTGGAAAACATAGGTCAGCGGATTGAGACAGCCTTCCGGCGTGCCGCCGAGCTGCAGCACCCTGCCCTTTTCGGGCCGTTCCAGGCCGCCGATGAACCTGAGCAGCGTCGACTTCCCGCAGCCCGACGGCCCGACAAGACAGACGATCTGCCCTTCAGGGATATCGAGCGAGACGTCGCGCATGACTTCCGTTTCGCCATAGGAATGGCTGATCGCATCCAGTCTGATGTCCATCGGAGGCTCTTGAATTTCCAACAAGATGCGGCAGCACCCTGAACTGGATGCTGCCGTCGGTCGTTTTCAGCCAGCTTGCCGCTCAGCCTTCGTAGGTTTCGACGTAGCTGCTGTCGACCAGCGTCTCCAGCGTCACGTCGTTGCTGACGAGGTCTTCGGACTGGAACCACTGAAGCTGATCGCGCACGGAGGCAACGTTCAGTTTGGAGCCTTCGTTGAGGCGCATGGTGCCGTTGATGATCGACGGCGCCGCCTTTTCGAGGGGACGGTCGGTGTAGACGTATTTGTGGATCAGGTCGACCATGGCGTTTACGCCGTCCTCACCGCCGGCCTTCTCGATCATCGCCGCGTTATAGTCACTGACGCCCTTGCCGAAGCCTGTCAGGAAGTCCTGCGTCTGCTGACGCTCGTCGGAAGCGTTCTTCGCGGAGGTAAAGACGGTGGTCACCTGATAGCCCGGCAGGTAATCGGCAATGTCGCCGATGATATGCACCGCGCCAGAGCCTGCCAGCGGCTTGGCGATGTGCGGCACGATCGACCAGGCGTCGATCTGACCGGATTTCAGCGCGCCGATGACCGCGCCGACCTTTTGCAGCGGCTTGAAGGACATCTCGACTCCCTCGGCCGTTGCCACTTTGGAGCCCATGTAATGGAAGGAGGAACCAGCCGTGGTCATGCCGAAGGTCTTGCCGCCGAGCTGCGCCGGGCTGGTGAGGCCCGCCTTGAACGCCGCGTCGGAGGCCAGGATCTTCTGCCCGTCGATGCCCTTTTCCTCGCTCAGGCAACCGCCGATCACCTTGATCGCACCCTTGTCGGCAAGCGAAATCAGACCGCCGGAAATCGCAGTGACCGCATAGTCGACATCGCCGGAGGCGATTGCGACGGCCATCGGTTGGGCTGCCTGGAAGAACTTCAGTTCCACGTCCAGGCCTGCATCGGCGAAATAGCCGCGCTCGACCGCAACAAAGCTGCCGGAGTGAGAGGTGAAGCGCAGCGCGCCGACCACGATCTTCCGGTTCTGGGCAATGGCCGGCGTGGCAAGCGCGGAAGCGGCCGCGCCGCCCATCAGGCCGAGCGTCTGACGTCTGTTCAGTTTCATGTCCATTCCTCCCTCAAGTTTTCATTTTTTCAGGCGCCGAGATCGGCGCGGATGTCGTCTTCCAGAAGCTCAAGCGCGGTGCTTTCGTCCCGCGCCAGAATTGCTGTCTGCAGCCTCTCCTGCCGCTGCGCGCGGGCGATGAAATCGATCCGCCCCTCACGCAGAAGCGCGAGCCGGAACCGGCGCGACTGATTGTAGAATTTGCCGGCCACTTCGATCAGCCGGGGCGAGCCGCAGGCCGACAGAAGCGCTTCGGTAACAGCCCGGCAGGCTTCGTCCCATTCAAGGGCAGTGACATCATCTGGGCTCGCCTGGACCGCCGCTTCCGCGCGCCTGAGCGCATGCAGCGCGGCGATCACTCTGGCTTCCCAGGCAACATCGCCGCGTTGAAGCGCGCGGGAAAGCCCGAGCTTTTCGGTCTCCACCCGCATTAAAAGAATGTCCTTAAGGTCCGCCTGTGTCGCGGACATCACCCGAAAACCGCGCTGGCTGGTCGCCTCCACCAGTCCTTCGGCCGCAAGCACGCGCAAGGTCTCGCGCATGGAATGGTTCGAACCGCCGTAGGACTGGCGCAGGGCTTCGATCTTCAGTTTCTGGTCGGGAAGAAGAACGCCAAAGGAAATGTCCCGGCGGATCGCCGAGGCCAGCATGGCCACCACCGTTTCGTCTTCCTCTTTGCGGCCACCAAAGATCATTCTGCACCCTATTTGGAAAAAAGTTGGATATTTTTCCTTTTTTCGAACGGGACTTGTCAAGGTCTGAGACGAACCGCCCGGTACGGAAGACGGATGTTGGAATGCCACCGCCCTGACTCGACTGGACTTCTGACTGGATAAGCGGCCGAAACTGTGGTTCAAGCCGCAGGCACACCGCACCAGGCACTCCCCTATCCGCGACGGACTTCTTCATGAGCGCTCTCCTGGGTCTTTTCGGCATCAGCTTCCTGGCGGCCACCTTGTTGCCGGCCCAGTCGGAGCTCGGCCTGTCGAGCCTGATCTATCTCGGCCAGGAGCCGGTTGCCCTGCTGGTTCTGGCCGCCAGCCTCGGCAACACGCTCGGCTCCGCCGTCAACTGGTTCCTCGGGCGCGGTGCAATCACCTTCGCCGACAGAAAATGGTTTCCCGTCAAGGCGGACAAGCTGGAAAAAGCGACAGGCTGGTACCACCGCTACGGCCGCTGGAGCCTTCTGCTCAGCTGGGCGCCCATCATCGGCGATCCGTTGACTTTGGCCGCCGGTGTCCTGAAGGAGCCGTTCTGGAGTTTCCTGTTGCTCGTCGCCATCGCCAAGACCGGCCGTTACCTGGCCGTCGCCGCGATTACCTTGAGCGCGGTCTGATCCGGAAAATTAGCTATTCGGCCGCAGGCTTGAGGCTGGCCATCAGATGGTGGAACTTTTCGCCCTGCACGGAGACATGCTGGCGGATGGCGTCCGCCGCCTTGTTGCCGTCGCCCTCTTCGATGGCAGCAACAATCGCCTCATGTTCGGCCATCGACTGCTTCATGCGCCCGCGCACGCGCAGCTGGATACGCCGGAACGGCTGTAGCCGCCGTTGAAGACGCAGGCATTCCTGCTCCAGGAACCCGTTCCCCGACTGGCGGTACAAAATGGCATGGAAGCGCTCGTTCTCGCGGTAATAGTCGTCCGTATCCTGCGCTTCGACAACAGCCCTGCAGCGTTTGTTGGCGTCGCGAAGGTCCGTCAATGCCTTCTCGCTGATGCGTGACGCCGCAAGCCGGGCGCAGACCGCTTCCAGTTCCGCCATCACCTCGAACATCTCCAGAAGCTCGACGGGCCCCGGTTGGCGCACGAACACCCCCCGGCGCGGGATCTGCACCACAAGGCCTGTTTGGGCAAGCCGTTGCAAAGCCTCGCGAATAGGCGTTCTGGAAACCGAAAAGCGGCTGGCAAGCTGCACTTCGTCCAGCCTGTCGCCATCGGCAAACGTACCGTCGAAGATCAGGCCTTCAATGTCGTCCGCAATGCGGTCAGAGCGTTTTCGTTCCATGAATTTGCCTTAGCACACGCGTATTTCGCACGCAACAATACCATTCTTGTATACAAAAAGCCTTGACAAAAAAACACAAGCCGGGCGTAATTTTGGCACCCGGCCCAGAGCCGGACTTTCCAGGGAGGAAATTATGAACTTCAATTTCACTGCGTCCGTCGCAGCTGCCGCGCTCTTTGCCAGCGCGTTCGCCGTCAACGCGACCGAGCTGCGCCTGTCGCATCAGTGGTCCACGAGCGATGTGCGTCACAAGGTGGCCCAGATCGTTGCCGACGAAGTCGCCGCTGCCAATGTCGATCTCGACATCAAGATTTTCCCTTCGAAATCTCTGCTGAAACCGCGCGAACAGTACAAGCCGCTCAGCCGCGGTCTGCTCGACATGACGGTCCTGCCGCTCAGCTATGCCGGGGGCCAGCAGCCCGCCTACAACCTGACGCTCATGCCGGGTCTGGTGAAGAACCACGACCACGCCGCACGGCTGAACGAAAGCCCCTTCATGGAAGCCATCGAGGAGATCATGGCGAAGGATGACGTCATGGTGCTGGTCCATGGTTATCTGGCAGGCGGTTTTGCGGGCAAGAACAAGTGCATCACCAAGCCGGAGGACATGCCGGGCCTGCAGACCCGTGCCGCCGGCAAGGCCTTTGAACAGATGCTCGCGGGCGCAGGCGCGTCGATCGCCTCCATGGCATCTTCGGAAATCTACAACGCCATGCAGTCCGGCGTGCTGGACGCTGCCAACACCTCGTCCTCGTCCTTCGTCAGCTACCGGATCTATGAGCAGGTCTCCTGCTACACCCCGGCCGGCGACTACGCGCTCTGGTTCATGTACCAGCCGCTCCTGATCAACAAGTCGACCTTCGAGGGCTTGAACGAAGCGCAGCAGAACGCCCTGCTGGCGGCCTCAAAAAAAGCGGAAGCCTTCTATCTGGAAGAAGCCAAAAAGGAAGATGCCGCCTCCGCTGAGGTCTTCCGTCAGAACGGCGTCGAGATCGCGGCGATGACCCAGGCGGACTTCGACGCCTGGCGCGAGCTGGCGAAGACGACCTCCTACAAGGCATTCGTCGCTGATACGCCCAACGGGCAGCAACTGCTCGACATGGCCCTGGCTGTCGAGTGATGATGTGAACCGGGGCGGCAGCTTGCCGCCCCGCGAACCGCCCCAACCGGAATTTTCCCGGAGTTTTCAAGGAGTGACCCATGGCGGGCCACAGCACGGCAGCGGTAGCGCATGCCGGAAACAATCCCTTCTTGCGTCTTGTCGCGGCGATCTCGACCCTGGCAGGCTGGTGCGCGGCGGCGATGATCGTGGTGGCCGTTGCCATTACCTGCCAGATGATCTTTGTCCGCTTCGTCCTCAACGGATCGACCATCTGGCAGACGGAAGCCGTGATCTATCTCGTCATCGCGGCAACGCTCGTAGGGCTGCCTTACGTCCAGCGCCTGCGCGGCCATGTGAATGTCGACCTGTTTCCCCTGTCGCTTGCCCCCCGCGCCCGCTTCGTTCTGGCCTGCCTCACACTCACCGCATCGATCGTGATCGTTGCGGTGATGCTTTACTACGGCTTTGAGTACTGGCATTTCGCCTGGGCCCGTGGCTGGACTTCGGACACGGTCTGGGGCGTCAGGCTCTGGATTCCCTATCTCTCGATCCCGGTCGGCTTCGGCCTTCTTCTTTTGCAACTTGTCGCCGACCTCTATGCCGTCGCGACAGGCGTGGACAAGCCTTTCGGCCTGGAGGACGTGTGATGGATCCGTTGGTTCTCGGCCTGATCGTGGCCGTCATCACGATCATCGTCCTGTTTTCCGGCGTTTCCGTCGGCATCGGTCTTCTGATCGTCGCCGCCGGGTTCCTGTTTGTCTTCGACGGCGCGCGCTCGCTGGAACTCTTGCCGGAAATCTTCTTCGGCAAGCTCGACAATTTCGCGCTTCTGTCGATCCCCATGTTCATCATCATGGGGGCGTCAATTGCCTCAACCCGGGCAGGCGCGGATCTTTACGAGGCCCTCGAACGCTGGCTGACGCGCGTACCGGGCGGACTGGTCGTCTCGAACCTCGGCGCCTGCGCGCTCTTTGCCGCCATGTCCGGTTCCTCGCCCGCAACCTGCGCCGCCATCGGCAAGATGGGCATTCCGGAGATGCGCAAGCGCGGTTATCCGGACGGGGTCGCTGCCGGTTCGATCGCGGCCGGAGGCACGCTCGGTATCCTGATCCCGCCGTCCGTCACCATGATCGTCTATGGCATTGCGACGGAAACCTCCATCGGGCGGCTCTTCCTGGCCGGTGTCGTCCCGGGCCTGATGCTCATGGGCCTCTTCATGCTCTGGTCGCTCTATTCGACCTGGCGCAGCGGCAATGCCGCGGTCCTGAGCGCGGGAAGCTATTCCTGGGCCGAACGCTTCGAGATCCTGCCGCGGGTCCTGCCGTTTCTCCTCATCATCGCCGGTGTGCTGGTGGCCATGTACGGCGGCATTGCCACACCGTCGGAAACGGCGGCCGTCGGCGCGCTGCTGTGCCTGGTCATCGCCGTCATCATCTACAGGCTCTGGAACCCGGCCGATCTTTGGGTGGTCCTGCGGGACAGCACCAAGGAAAGCGTGATGATCCTCTTCATCATCGCCGCCGCAGGCGTCTTTTCCTACATGCTGTCGTCGCTCTTCATCACCCAGGCGATTGCGGAATGGATCGGAACACTCGACGTCAACCGCTGGGTGCTGATGCTGGCGATTAACCTGTTCCTTCTGGTCGCCGGCTTTTTCCTGCCGCCGGTTGCCGTCATCCTGATGGCGGCGCCGATCCTGCTGCCGATCATCACCACCGCCGGCTTCGACCCGATCTGGTTCGCCGTGGTGCTGACCATCAACATGGAAATCGGCCTGATTTCGCCGCCGGTTGGCCTGAACCTCTATGTCATCAACGGCATTGCTCCGGACATTTCGCTGAAGACGATCCTGACGGGCTCCCTGCCTTTCGTGGCCTGCATGGTCCTTGCAATCGTTCTGCTGTGCCTTTTCCCGGAACTCGCCACCTGGCTGCCGACAGCCGTCATGGGAGAAAGCCTATGACCTTTCTGGCCGATATTCTCTCTACGGTGTTCGAGAGAAGATATCGCTTCAGATCGTCCGGCAAGATCGACACCCGGCCGCTGGAGGCGCTGGTCGCAGACCTGATCGGCGCCACCGGCGAAGTCTCGGGCGTCACGCTGGCCGGGCATATCCTGGCCCGCTATGCGGGACTGGACGACGATGGCAAACGCGCCTTCTTTCATCACCTCTCCGACGATCTCGGCATTTCCGTTTCCGAAGTGCGCAGCGCGCTTGATGCCCTTGAGGACGGACAGTCGAAAGCCAGTTACCGGACCTTCATGCAGGCAGCCGAGCCGCCCCGGCAGGAACTGATCCGGCGGCTCAACCAGGTCCCGGATGCCACGAGGTCGCTGGTGGCCATGCGCCAGGACCTGTTGCGGCTCGGCCGGCAAGACGACGCGCTGCAGGCGCTCGACGTCGATTTCCGTCACCTCTTCGCCAGCTGGTTCAACCGGGGTTTCCTGGTGCTGCGGCCGATCAACTGGGAAAGCCCGGCCCAGCTTCTGGAAAAGATCATCAGCTACGAGGCCGTGCATGCCATCGACAGCTGGGACGATCTCAGGCGCCGCCTGGAACCCGCGGACCGCCGCTGCTTTGCTTTCATGCACCCCGCCATGCCGGACGAACCACTGATCTTCGTGGAAGTGGCCCTGACAAAGGGCGTCCCCGGGTCGGTCCAGAAGCTCCTGGCCGAAGACCGGGAGATGATCGACGTGGAGAACGCCGACACGGCCGTCTTCTATTCGATTTCCAACTGCCAGGCGGGACTTGCCGGCATCTCTTTCGGCAACTCCCTCATCAAGCAGGTGGTCGCGGATCTTTCCATGGAGCTGCCGGGCCTGAAAACCTTCGTCACCCTGTCGCCGATCCCGGGACTTGTCCGCAATCTGGAGGCGCAGGGCCGGGAGTTCGACCCGGAGGACGACACCCAGATGCGTAGCCTGGCGGCACATTATCTGCTCACTGCCAAGCGTGAGGACGGACTGCCGCTCGATCCGGTCGCCCGTTTCCATCTCGGCAACGGCGCGCTGGTCCATCAGGTTCATGCCCGCGCCGACCTGTCGGACAAGGGCCTGCAGCAGTCTGCCGGTGTGATGGTCAACTATCTCTATGATCCGGCAAAGGTCGCCCAGAACCACGAGCGCTTCGCCTCCACCCATGAAATTGCAGCCTCCTCGGAAGTCCGCTCGTTGAGCGCGTCCGCCGAAAACGCGATTGTCTAGGAATTTTGCAGATGCCCAATCCACTCTATGACCGGTTCTTCGGAAAACATGCAGGCAAGGACACGCCGTTCCTTCACCTGCCGGACGGTTCCCTCGTGACCCATGACGCGTTTCTGAAGACCGCCGCCCGGATTGCCCATGTGCTGAGCGAGGGCGGACTGGCGCCGGGCGACCGGCTGGCCGCGCAGGTTCAGAAATCGCCGATGGCCCTGGCACTCTATGCGGCATGCGTTCAGGCCGGCATCGTCTTTCTTCCGCTCAACACGGCCTACACGGTCGACGAGCTCCGCTATTTCATCGAAAACAGCGGCGCGAAGACCGTCATCTGCGATGCCGCCAGCGAAACACTGCTTGCCCCCGTCGCTGCCGAGATGAGTGCCCGTCTGGAAACGCTGAACGCAGACGGATCCGGCTCCCTGAGCGAACGCGCCGGAGAAATGCCCGACACCTATCCGACGGTGAACCGGACGGAAGACGACCTCGCCGCCTTTCTCTACACGTCCGGCACCACCGGCCGTTCCAAGGGCGCCATGCTGACCCAGGGCAATCTAATTTCCAACGCCGCAACCCTGGCAAAACACTGGCGTTTCACGTCCTCGGATGTCTTGCTGCACGCCCTGCCGATTTTCCACACGCACGGGCTGTTCGTGGCCACCAACGTCACGCTGGAAGCCGGTTCCTCGATGATCTTCCTGCCGAAGTTCGACCTGGAAGCGATCCTTGCCTTCATGCCGAAGGCGACCACGATGATGGGTGTGCCGACTTTCTACACCCGGCTGCTCCAGGACGAGCGCTTCACCCGCGAGCTTGCCAGCCACATGCGTCTCTTCGTCTCGGGAAGCGCGCCGCTTCTGGCGGACACGCATCAAGAATTCGAGGAGCGGACCGGGCACCGCATCCTGGAACGCTACGGGATGACGGAAACCAACATGAACACCTCCAACCCCTATGACGGCGAACGGCGCGCCGGCACGGTCGGTTTTCCGCTTCCGGGCGTTGAACTCAAGATCACCGACCCGGAAACCGGCGGGACCCTGCCGGACGGCACCGTCGGCCAGATCGAGGTGCGCGGCCCCAATGTCTTCAAGGGCTACTGGCAGATGCCGGACAAGACGGCGGCGGAACTGCGCCAGGACGGCTTCTTCATTACCGGCGACCTCGGCATGATCGACGAAGACGGCTATGTTCACATCGTCGGGCGCAACAAGGACCTGATCATCTCCGGCGGCTACAACATCTATCCGAAGGAAATCGAGCTGGTGCTGGATGCCCAGCCTGGCGTTCTGGAAAGTGCCGTCATCGGTGTGCCCCATGCCGATTTCGGCGAAACGGTGCTCGGCGTCCTTGTTCCGGAAAACGGCAGGGCACCGGACCTCGACGCCATCCTTCAGTCAACCGGCGGCTCGCTGGCGCGCTTCAAGCATCCGCGCAAGCTCGTCGTCGTCGACAGCCTGCCGCGCAACACCATGGGCAAGGTGCAGAAAAACATCCTGCGCGAGCAATACAAAGACGTGTTTGCGAACGCCTGAATGCGATTGCCTCGTCCGACATTAAGCGGACGCGCACCGGGACATAATGATTGAAAGTCCCGGTTCCGGTGCGAAAACGGGATTGCCTACGAGGCAATGGCGCGCTCCTCATGAAGGACGACTGGAATAGTCCCCGCCGGTCCGCCCCCAGTCATCAATCTGCTTGTTGGGTTCGCGGAATGATCTTTTGCAGAGCCTCATTGGCCTCCGACATCATCTGCCTGATGATCGTGGATGCGGGCATCACGGCATCGATGTTGCCCACGCTTTGGCCCGCGGTCAGACAGGCCTGCTCTATATCACCGTCGAAGTCACGGGTCGGCAGGATGGCGCTGAAGCGCGGCAGCGGGATCGTCTCACCGTTGAGCACAGTGGTGCCGATCGTAACACCTGCCGCTTCGTTGACTGCGTCTGTTTCACGTCCGAACGTCTCGCGAAATCCTTTGTTGATGATGACCCGCATGGCCTGGTCCGGCCATTCCGGCCCGTAGATTTGTGTAACGGCCGTCTCACCTACATCGGCGGCGACCGCCTTTGCCTTGTAGGTTTCGTGCGCCGCTGATTCTTCAGCCGCGAGAAAGCGACTGCCGCACCAGACAGCATCAGCCCCCAGCGCCAGCGCCGCCGCCATGGTTGTTCCGTCGACGATACCGCCCGCAGCAAGCATGGGCAGGTCCGGGTACAGCCCGCGAAGACGCGGAAAGAGCGTCATGGTGGAGGCTTCTGACCGGTTATGACCACCCGCCTCCGCTCCCTGGACGACCAGACCGTCAATGCCAAGCGCTACAGCTTCAGCTGCCTCGGCAACGTCCCCGACCTGGATCCAGACCTTGACGCGCGACCTTTGCAGCCGCCGGACCTGTTCCCGTGACGGCAACCTCCAGAAGAAGATTGCAAGCGCAACGCGCTCCTCGATCAGCACATCAATGTGACCATCCTCGACAAAATCTCCGATGAGATCGACACCAAAGGACCTGTCTGTCAGCGCCTTCGTCTCACGGATCATGTCCCGCAAAACTTCCGGCGGATTGATGTCGCTGCCGATGGTGCCGAGACCACCGGCATTGCAGACAGCGGCGGCCAGTTCCGGTCGGGCCACCATGGCCATCCCGGCATTGACGATGGGAGCCTTGAGACCAAACTCCCGCATTATTCGCGTTGAAAACATCTGATTTCCTTGATTTTCAGTAGCAGACGGGCCGAGAACGGCCCGCTGCTTCGGGGGTCAGGCAGCGGCCGCGGGAATGGCACCAATGGCGGTTAGCAATTGCAGTTCATTGATTTGCAGCCAGGTTTCGGCGATCAGTCCGCGCTCCATCCGGTAGAGCACCATGCCGTCGAAAGTGACCCGCCTTCCATCCGCCTTCACACCGGCAAAGTCGCCGCTGAAAGTCGCGGTAATTTCCCAGCGCGCAGCCACGTGCGTGTCGTCCGCCACCAGGGCATGTACCGTCCAGTCCATATCGGAAAAGGATTGCCGGAAAACCCGGAAGAAGGTCTTGTAGCTCTCGTGATTGTCGATCACGAAGCCCGGAAATCCATGGCAGGTGATGGTACCGGCCACGGTGGTGTCAATGACGGCAACATCCTCGATGTTCCGGGAGTGGGTTCCCGTCAGAAACCGTTCCACGGTGCGGCGGTTGATATCGGCTTGAGTATGCATGTGCATTTTTTGGATCCTGTCCTTCTGGCGTATTCAGGTGTCGACCCGGGCTCTTGGATGCAGGCATGCCCGGGGCATTCCCGGCATGGCTTACTGCCGAGGTCTGGAGCCGTCCTGTGACGGCAATTTCGTCGGAGTTGTGTGGCTACGGCCCGAAGAGTGTCAGTCCGGCATTCGGAGGACACCGAAGTCCAGTTCGTTCCGAGTGAGCCCGATATCCCGAAGGAGGTAGTCGGGCACTCGCTCCAGTGCAAAATTGTTTCGGAGGTTTTGCGATCTCCGCTGGAGGATGCAAACAGGTGCCGCAGCTAGCCGGAACAAAGCCGTTGCGACGATTTCGATCGGCTTTGATACCAAAGAGGATCGTCCGGGTCCGCTATCAGGCAATGCATTCTGAATGATCACGTTCATTTCCTTTCGATGATCCGCGCGATCCTCTCACGCAAACGCAGCTTCAATCTGCTCCATCGCGAGGGGATCGAAATCTGAATTGACGCCTCGGCAGTAGGCGCTGGCGACAAGACTTGTGAGTTGCCTGGCCCCCTTTCGGGCCAGCGGCAGATGGCCGGAAAAAACGACGTCCGGATCCAGCCGTTCGATGCCCTTCAAGGTGCGCCCCAGCGTTTCCCGATCGACAGCAGTCAGCCAGGGCGCGTCGATCGAAGACCAGCCGACGAGCCCGTCTCGCAGCGTATCCGCCGCAACCTCGCAAATGTCGGCCACCGGATCCGGCAGCAGGGCACCGAAGGCATCGGCGGCAAAGAAGATCCTGTCTTTTGCATCGAAGAACCCGATCGTCTCGGGCGCGTCGTAGTAAGGCGGTCGCACCGGGATGAACGAACGGTCGGAGAGCTGAAGGCGGTCTCCCGGGCTCAGAAGATGCACACGCGAAACGTCCAGCCCGGCAAGGTTCATCTTACCCATGCCAAGAAAGTTGGTGACCACCTTTGCGTTGGGAGCGATTTCAAGAACCCGGGCAAGGTTTCCCACGTGATCCGGGTCCATGTGACTTACCCAGATCCAACGCAGGTCTGCCGGGTCGATCTCGCCTGCCAGCGCCGACAAGAAACCTTCGCCGAGCATGCCGAGGCCGGTATCGACGAGCACCGGTTCTCGTCCCTTGAACAGGAAGCTGTTGACCGGCAAGCCCCCCATTCCAGGGACGGGCAACCACGCGGGAAGCACGCGCCACTCGTCGCTTACACGTTGCGTGCTCAGCATCCATGGAAATTCGAATTCAGACATGACAAAGTCCTTCACATTTTCAGTGAACATATTCGTTCAATGAAAATTCTAGGTAGGGACATTGATTTCGCTTGTCAATAGTTAAGTGAACACTTATGTTCACCCAATGGAGAAAAAACGCCCCTACAAGATGTCCGAACGTGCGAAATCCCAGGCGGAAACGCGCCAGAAGATCATCGAAGCGACAATGCATCTGCATGAGGAAATCGGACCGAAAAACACATCGATCAGCGCCATTGCCGAGCGGGCAGGCGTTCAGAGACTGACCGTCTACCGCCACTTTCCGGACGAAACGGCCGTCTTCCAGGCCTGTACGTCCCACTGGCTTTCGCTCAATCCGCCGCCCGATCCGGCCGGATGGGAACAGATTGAAGACCCGATCGCCAAATTCCGGACAGCCACCGGGGCGTTCTACGACTACTATTCGCGAACCTGGAAAATGTGGGCAGTGTCATTTCGGGATGTTTCCGAGGTGCCCGCTCTCCAGCAGCCCATGGCGGACGTTGCAGCCTTTATAGACAGCATTTCGAGGAACCTCATCGCCGCCTTCGGAGACAAAGACGGCAAGGATCTTCTGGCGCCGACGATCCGCCATGTCCTGCACTTTCAGACGTGGTCGAACCTGCAGGATCAGGGCCTTTCAAACGAGGAAAAGCTGGATTTGGTGACGTCCTGGCTCACCTGATGACATGAGCGGGGCGTATGTCGGCCGTTTTCCGACCAATGCGATCACTCAAAATCTTGGGCTCCGGCAAGTGAAACTTGTTCGTGACCGATGGGAAGAGCCAGCAGCATCCCGACCGGATACGCAACCCTTACGCCAGCCTTTTTGAAAGAAAAGTCTGCTGCCCGTTCCCATCAGCAGTTTCTTTTCCTTTTCAGCCGACTTTCTGATTTTTCACGCATTTTTCTGATTTTCGAGACGGAAAACGAACTTACCAGGCTGGCTTTCTCGCCAAAAGCTTCTCGTTCTGCCCCCCCTGACTGCTTGACAGCCGGCTGTTTTTATAATTAGTTCGGTAACTGAACGAACTAATGGAGTGAAGCTTTGGCCGACCCGTCTAACATTTCCAGACGCATGTCTCTGAGTGCCGTTGTCCAGGCCATTGCCAGCTATGGACCGATCTCGCGGGCGAGCGTCTCCAAGATCACGGGCCTCTCCAAGCAGACGGTTTCCGAAATCGTCGGCAACCTTGAGGAAGAGGGCTGGGTCAGGACGGTCGGCCAGACGGAGGGCCACGTCGGACGCCGCGCGGTCGTCTACGAGATCGTGCCGGATGCAGCATCCGTCGCCAGTGTCGATCTCGGCGGCACCAAGATCCGCGTGGCGATCTGCAATCTGACCGGAGCCGTCGTCTCCGAACTTGTGGAGGCAACCGACAAGTCCGGCGGGCTGGCAGTCGTCAACCAGGTGACCGACCTGATCGAGCGCGCGGCTGCGCAGGCAAACCCTGTCCTGAAGCGTCCCCGCGTGGCTGTCATCGGCGTTCCCGGTGCACCAGACCCTTCCACCGGCCGCATCCGCATGGCGCCGAATATTCCCGGTGTCGGCAAACTTGACGCCCCTGCCCTTTGGCGGGAAGCACTCGGTATTGAAGTCTTCGTTGAAAACGACGTGAACCTTGCCGCCCTTGGCGAACACTGGCTGACCCGGCGCGGCGACAGGGACGACCTCATTTATGTCTCCATCGGCACCGGTATCGGCGCTGGTCTCGTCATCAACGGCCAGCTTCATCGCGGCTTGAACGGGGCGGCGGGCGAAATCGGATACCTGCCGTTCGGCGCAGACCCGTTCGAACCGGAAAGCCTGAAGGTCGGCGCCCTTGAGCGGGTCGCCGCGACCCATGCCATAACCGAGCTCTATGCCCGCAAGACCGGAAAGACGCTCGACGTTCCCGATATCTTCAAGGCTGCCAACGAAGGCGACGTTTCGGCACGGGAGACGCTTGAGGACATTGCCCGGCAGGTTGCCCGCGTCATGGCGGCTCTTGCCGCGGTGCTGGACCCGTCCTGCATTGTCATCGGCGGATCGATCGGAACACGGGACGAACTGTTCGAGACCGTCCTGAAACATGTCTCCAGGTGCTTTCCACGCCCGGTGACGATCGAAAAATCGTCGCTCGGCAATCACGCGGCGCTTGCCGGCGGCGCGTCGGTCGCACTTTCCCGTCTGCACCTGTCGCTCTTCACCGAAGGACTGAAGGGCGTGGAGATCGCCGTACCGCCCCCCTCCATCGACACCTTCAAGAAGGGGGCAGCCTGATGAGCACGTCTCTTCACGACAGGCTGCTGGCAGCCCAGGACGGGGACGCGGACCTTAAACTGCTCCAGGATGCCATTGCCATCGACAGCGTGACCGGCAACGAAACGGCCTTCGCCACGTTCCTGGAAGACCGGATGACGGACCTCGGTCTCCACACCGGATCCGGCGAGTTCCTGCCGGGACGGCTGAATGTCTGGGGGGAAACCTGTGAACCCTCTGCAACCGGCGACCGGCTGCTGATCGTCGGCCACACGGATACGGTCCATGTCCGCGGTTGGGAAGAAACCTGGAAAGGAGCGCCCCAGGAAAGCCCTTTCGGCGGAGCGCTGATCGACGGCGAGATCTGGGGGCGCGGTGCCTGCGACCTGAAGGGTGGCATCTGCGCCGCGCTTGGCGGCTTGCGGCTGCTGCAGAAGGCCGGCTTGCGCCTGTCCGGCGGCCTGTCCTTTGCCTTTATCGGCGATGAGGAAAGCGGAGAACCGGGCACCGGTGTCAGTGCCGGAGCCCACGATCTCGTCAAACGGGTCGAGGCCGGCACCATCGCGAAACCGGATTTCGCGGTCTATGTGGAGCCGACCAAACTCGACGTCTACACCGCCCAGATCGGCTTCTTCATCGCCGACATCTCGGTCACGGGAAAATCCGCCTATTTCGGCACACCGGAACTCGGGACAGACGCTCTCAAGGCCACCCATGCCGTTCTGGAGCGGATCTGGGCGCATGAGGCGGATCTGGCCAATGGCCCGAGCCACGATCTGGTCGGCACCTCCTCCATCCTCGTCACCCACATCAGCGGCGGCGGTTACATCGCGGTTCCGGGCGAGTGCAAGCTTTCCCTGATCCGCAAGCTCCGTCCCGGCGAAAGCCTGGACGAGGCGGTGACCGCCTTCGAGGCGGCTGTCCGCTCGGCGCCCGTTGCCGGGGGAATATCGATCGCCATCGACTACCCGGCAGGACGCGATCACCGGTATGGCGGTTCGCCTGTCGAGATCGACCGTGAGGCTCCCGCCGCCCTTCTCCTTTCCAACTGCGTGTCAGAGGCAACTGCCGGTACGCAGGTCTCCGGCGGCACGCTTGGAGGCGCGCCCTACTGGTCGGAAATGCCGTTTCTTGTCAACAAGATCGGCTGCCCCGCCGTTTATTGCGCCCCGGGTGACATCGGTGTGGCGCACACATTCGAAGAGCGTATCGGCACGGAAGGATATCTGGCTGCGGTCAGGGCCTTCGCACTGTTCATGGCCCGCTATTGCGGCCTGGAAGAAAAAGCAGAGTAACCAAACAACAGAGGGTCATCATGAAACTGCTTGTCAAACATCTGGCTGCCTCCGCCCTGATCGGGCTGATGTCCGCCTCCGCAATGGCCGAAACCGTCGGGCCGAACGGCGAGACCGCCACGCTGTCCGCCAATGTCACCGTTCCCGAGGAGAGCGTTGAGGCCATCCGCGCGGCCAACTACAAGGCCGCCCTGCTGTGGCACGACCAGTCCGATTTCGTCAACGCGGTCAGCGCCGGCGCAAAGGACGAGTTCGAACGCCTCGGTATCGAGGTCGTCGCCACGACGAGCGCCGGTTTCGACGCTGCAAAACAGCGCAGCGACATCGAGACGACCATGGCGAAACAGCCGAACATCATCCTGTCGCTGCCGCTTGACCCGGTCACGTCGGCCGCCGCCTTCAAGGAAGCAAGGGACAGCGGTGTGTCGCTGGTATTCCTGTCGAACCTGCCGGCTGGTTATGAGCATCCGCGCGACTATGCCGCCATCGTCACCGACGACCTGTTCCAGATGGGCAAGCAGGCCGCCGATGCACTGGCTGGCGCCATGGGCGGCAAGGGCACCGTCGGCTGGATCTATCACGATGCCGACTATTACGTGACCAATCAGCGCGACAACGCTTTCAAGACGACCATCGAGAACGATTATCCGGAGATGTCCATTGTCGCGGAGCAAGGTATCAGCGACCCGGCCCGTGCCGAGGAAATCGCCAATGCCATGCTGCTGAAGAACCCGGATCTCGGCGGCATCTACGTGACCTGGGCCGGGCCCGCGGAAGGCGTTCTGGCCGCGCTTCGGGCCAATGGCAACAAGACCACGAAGATCGTGACGCTCGATCTGTCGGAGCCGGTGGCGCTCGACATGGTCCGGGGCGGCAACGTCGCCGCCATCGTCGCGGACGAAGCCTATGAACTCGGCCGTGCCATGGCCGCGGCCGGGGCCCTGCGCCTCGCTGGTCAGGAAGTTCCCTCCTTCGTCGCGGCGCCCGCAATCACCGTGACGGCAGACACCGTCGCCGAGGGCTGGAAGAAGTCCCTCAACATCGACCCGCCGGCAAGCGTTTCCTCCGCGAATTGATCCGGCATCCCGGCGGGCAGTTCGGCTGCCCGCCGGTCAGACAGTCCTCGAAACAAAGCGACAAAAAGACACGAAGGACTCCGCAAAGACCACGCTGTCTTTGAAACGGTTGACACCGAACCTCAGGGAGAACTCGCATGAGAAAATTCCAAACAATACTGGCCTCTACGCTTCTGGCCGGCCTGACGACCATGGCCGCTGCTGAAGACCGCCCGATGACCGTCGGCCCGAAGGGTGAAACGCCGACACCGGTCGCAACGCTGGAGTTGACCGATGCCGAAGTCGCCAAGGTAGCCGAGGGCAACTACACCGTTGCCTTCGCCTGGCACGAACTCTACGACTGGTCCAACGCGGTTTCCCGTGGCGCCAAGGACGAATTCGAAAGGCTCGGCATCAAGGTCGTTGCCGAGACGGACGCCGGTTTCGACTCCGCCCGCCAGAAATCGGACGTCGAGACGATCATGGCCAATCAGCCGTCGATTATCGTGTCGCTGCCCATTGACCCGGTGACCGCCGCCTCAGTCTACGGCATTGCCCGCGATGCCGGCGTCAAGCTGGTCTTCATCGACAATGCGGTCGACGGCTTCACGCATGGCAAGGACTATGTGTCGGTGGTTTCCGCCGATCTGGTCCAGATCGGCAGCAAGGCAGCCAAGGCCCTCGCGGCATCCATGGGAGAGACCGGCACCGTCGGCTACATGTTCCATGATGCGGACTTCCCGGTCACCAACCAGCGGGACCAGGCCTTCAAATGGACGATCGAAAACGAATATCCGAACATGGAAATCGTGATCGAAAGCGGCATGACCGATCCTGCGAATGCCGAAGACATCGCCCGCGCCATGCTGGCAAGGAACCCGGATCTCGGCGGCATCTATACGCCCTGGGCGGAGCCCGCGCTCGGCGTCCTGTCGGTTCTGAGGCAACAGGGCAATCCGGACACCAAGGTCGTCACCATCGACCTGAACGAGCCGGTGGCGCTCGACATGCTGAAGGGCGGCAACACCGCGGCCATCATCGCCGACGAAGCCTACAGCATCGGCGTCTACGCCGCGCGGGCGGCAGCCGCCAGTCTTCTCGGCAAGTCCGTCGACCCGTTCCTTGTCGTTGATGCCATTACCGTCGGCCCGGACAATGTGACCGAGGGCTGGAACAAATCCATGAAGATGAACCCACCCGACAGCGTGGTCGAAGCGGCCCGATAAGCTGACCCCGGTGCAGGCCGCCCCGTGCGGCCTGCCGACACCCCAACTGCTCGAACTTGAGGCGATCGATGACACAAGCGGTTTCGAGACTTAAACAACTCGATTACAAGCAAGGCGTGATCTATTTCGGGTTTCTCGGAATCTTTCTTTTCTTTGCTCTCACACTCCACGACGTCGGCTTTCTGTCCAGCAGGAACCTGACGAACATCGTCCTGCAGACCGCGCCAGCCACCATCATGGCCATCGGTCTGGTCTTTGCGCTGTCGGCCGGCGAAATCGACCTCAGCTTCGGTTCGGTCGTCGCCGTTTCCGCGCTCAGCGCGGCCGTTGTCATGCAGTCCTATCCGATGGCCGTCGGCATTGTCGCCGGCCTTGGTGCGGGCGCTCTGATCGGCGCGATGAACGGGGTTCTGGTCGCCTATCTCCGCCTGCCGTCCTTCCTGGTGACGCTTGCCACGATGGGCCTTTTTGCAGGCATAGCCCGCTCGATGACGGATCTGCGGTCCATTCCGGTCCTCAACGACACCTTCACCGGCATCTTCGGCTCGGGAAGCCTGTTCTCGGTGCCGTCGCTGGTCCTGTGGACCGTTCTTGCCGTTGCCGTCGGCCATGTTGTCTACCGCAACACCCGCTTCGGTGCCCATGTGCTGGCGACCGGCGACAACGCCCGCGCCGCCCAGGTGTCCGGCATCAAGGTGCCCCGCATCCGCCTCGGTGTTCTGACCCTGTGCGGGACCATGGCCGGTCTTGCAGGACTTCTTTACGCAGGCCGTCTCCAGGCGGCCAAATACACGCTCGGCGAAAGCGACCTGATGACCGTCATCGCCGCCGTCATTGTCGGCGGTACGGCGCTCAACGGCGGCAAGGGCTCCATCATCGGCGCTCTCTTCGGCTCGCTCCTGATGGGCATGCTCAACAACGGACTGATCCTGATGGGACTTGAGGTTTCCGACCAGATGATCGTCCGCGGCCTCATCATCCTCATCGCAGTCGCCGTCTCCTTGCGCGACACCAGCCGGTAACGGAGGAAATCCATGTTTCTCGATTGTCTCATCCGCCGCAATCCGGACTTTATCGAAGCCGCGATGGCGCTGCATCAGGCAGGCAGGATACCGGCCAATGCCTATGTGCTCGATCTGGACGCAGTGGAGCGCAATGCCCGTCTCTTCAAGTCTGAAGCCGACAGACACGGTCTCAGGACCTTTGCAATGACCAAACAGGTCGGCCGCCATTCCGGTTTCTGTGAAGCCGTCATGAAGGGGGGCATCGACCGGTCCGTCGCCGTCGACATGGCCTGCGCCACCGCCTGCGACCGGGCCGGACTGAAGACCGGCCACCTCGGTCATCTGGTACAGATCCCGCAACGAGAGGCGGCCTTTGCCGCTGCCCGGCTGCAACCCGATTACTGGACGGTCTTTTCCGATGACAAGGCACGGGAAGCGGCAGACGCTTCAAAAGCCGCCGGGCGGGTACAGAAGCTGCTTGCCCGCATCCAGACGGAAGGCGACACCTTCTATCGCGGCCATGAGGGCGGCTTCGACGCGGAAGATATCGTGGCTGTCGCCGAAAAACTGGATGCGCTCGAAGGCGGCGAATTTGCCGGGATCACCACCTTTCCCGCCCTGCTCTTCGACCTGGCGACCCGCAAGGTGAAACCGACCGCCAACCTTGTCACCCTCGCGCGTGCGGCTGAAGCGCTTGCCCGGGCCGGCCGCAGCGGCATCGAGATCAACGCACCGGGCACCACCTCGTCGACGGTCCTCGGAGCCCTTGCCGAAGCCGGGGCAACGCAATGCGAGCCCGGCAACGGACTGCACGGCACCACGCCGCTGCACGCAGTCGAGGATCTGCCCGAGGATCCGGCGGTTCTTTATCTTTCCGAGGTTTCCCATCACCACGGCGGCAACGCCTATTGCTTCGGCGGCGGGCTCTATATCGATCCGGTCTTCCCGAAATATCAGGTCAGGGCACTGGTCTCCCGCGAACCGACCTCCGACCGCGCGGCCCTGCGCGATGTCGAAATTCCGGATTATTCGGCCATCGACTATTACGCAATGATCGATGCCAGCGGACCTACGCGTCCCGCAACCGGCGACACCGTCGTCTTCGGCTTCCGCGGCCAGGCCTTTGTCACCCGCGCTCTGGTCGTCGGCATTTCCGGCGTCAGCTCCGGAACCCCTGCAGTTACCACCATCGAAAACGGCTTTGGAGACGCGGTTTCCTGGCCGGGAGCGTTCCAGCAATGACCCTTGCCAGTCCCGTCCTCTCCCTAAGCAACATTCACAAGGCTTTCGGCGGTGTCGTTGCCATCGAGAACTTCTCGCTCGACCTGCACCCCGGCGAGATCGTCGCGCTTGTCGGCGACAACGGTGCCGGCAAGTCGACCCTGGTCAAAATCGTTTCAGGCGTACACAAGCCGACCACCGGCGACATCCGCCTCGACGGCGCACCGGTTTCGTTTTCCGACGCCAGTTCGGCCCGCAGCATGGGTATCGAGGTCGTCTACCAGGACCTTGCCCTGGCCGACCAGCAGCCCGTCTATATGAACATGTTCCTGGGCCGGGAACTGACGAAGCCGCCCTTCGGTCTTCTCGACAAGACGCGCATGCGGCGGGAATGCCAGGAGCTGGTCGACGAACTTGACGTGCGCATTCCGTCGGCAAGTTCGACGATCCGCGACCTGAGCGGCGGCCAGCGGCAGGGCATTGCCATCGCGAGAGCAACCCACTGGGCGAGCAAGCTGATCCTGCTGGACGAACCGACGGCCGCGCTCGGCGTCGCGGAAACCGCCAAGGTGGAAGAACTCGTTGCTTCGTTGAAGGAAAAGGACCTTGCGATCCTGATCATCAGCCACAGCCTTGACCAGGTCTTCAGGCTGTCTGATCGCATCTGCGTCCTGCGCCGGGGCAAGCAGATCGGCGTCCGCACAACGCGCGAAACGGACAAGAACGAGATTGTCTCCATGATCACGGGCGTCGCGGCCTAGGTCCGCGACATATCCCGGCTGCGATTTCGATTGCAAACTGCAATTAGTTTCCTTTGGCGGAAACTAATTATTGACTCGCCTCCCGGCCCGAAATAGTTTCCATGAACGGAAACTGTTTTGAACCGGGAGACGACTGCATGCTCGAGCTCTACTATCACCCCCTGGCATCCTTCTGTCATAAGGTGCTTATTCCCCTTTATGAATCCGGAACGCCGTTTGAGGCGATCATTGTCGATCTGATGGATGCGGACGAGCGTGCAAGCTTTTACGATCTCTGGCCCGTCGGCAAAATGCCCGTGCTCAGGGATCGGAGCCGAAACGAGGTCGTTCCGGAGACGTCCATCATCATCGAATTCCTCGACCGTCACTATCCGGGCCCTTCCCCGATGTTGCCCGCGGATCAGGACCTGTGCCTGCGGGTGCGGCTTTGGGACAGGTTCTTCGACCTTTATGTCCATGAGCCCCTGCAAAAGATCGTTCTGGACAAGATACGGCCTGAAGATGCCCGCGATCCGGCTGGTGTTGACGATGCAAGACGCCGCTTAAGCACCGCCTACGGCATGATCGACAGGCAGGTGGCAGACAAGACGTGGATCACCGGCCAGGATTTCACGCT
>NZ_JBNKYW010000282.1:0-18421 GCF_050301095.1 Roseibium sp. | reverse complement strand
CATAGGCTTCGGCGGTTTGGGCGGAAGTGTCTTTCGGCAGCGCGGCGCGCAGGTCTGGACCGGCCAAAGTGCGGATTCGCCTGAGCAGGACCGCGAAAGGAGCATTCCGGTCGATGGGATCCGAGTCTCCGAGGGCCCTGGCCTGAATGACTTCCCTGCGCTTCGTGCGGTCGACAACGCAGATGAAGGGAACTTCGGTGATTTCCTCCCAGGAGGCCTTGAGGGCAGTCAGGCCGGTATCCGACGACCCCTGTAACTCGATGATCGCGATCCGGGCCGAGCCAACCGTCTTCGGCGTCACCTTGGCCATGTCGACCAAACGCGCTCGGTAGTACAGCGGCAGTTTTCTGACCGGAGAGCCGTCTGGCAGAGGACCATCCGAGATCAGAACAATTTCCATTCCCGACCTCTTCCCATCCGCGAAACACCGGCGTCAGGCTGCGGGCCGGACGGGTTTCACGAGTAAACAACCTCCAAAAAATGACGCAGTTTCCTTTAAGAACCCCTAAAACGACCTTTCAGAACCGGGTTTCAGGGCGCCAAACTGCCGGCGCGGCTGATCAGATCCTGCTTGCTCAGGGTAAAACCGCTGTCGTGCCATTCTTCCTCAAGCCGCTTCAGGAGATCTCCCAGTTTCGGTCCGGCGGAATGACCGGCGGCGATCAGATCGGCGCCCCGCAACGGGAATGCCGGTGCGGTTTGTTCTCTCAGGCTTGCAAGCAGTTCGGAAAAACCGGCCTCGTCCGCACTCTGCTGCGCCCGCATTCTCGCCCAATAGGCCAGGAGGCCGTCGATCGCGCCCTGCCGCCCGAACTTGTAGACGAGCGACGCCGGTGGCGGAAAGCCTTCTGTGGTGCGCAACTCCCTGGTGACCGCCCAGGCGGTTGCCATGCGTTTTCGCTCCGCGTTCGACAGCCGGAACCGGTCACTGATGCGTTCGATGTCCTCGCGGACAAAACCGCCCAGGACGACCAGACCCACTTCCGGGTCGCGGACTTCGCCGGCAAGATCCTCAAGCCCGCGCAGGGCCTCGAAGTCCTCGATACGCGCCAGTCCGCCCGTGGCAATTTCCCAGAGCCCACAATCGTTCATCATCCTGAGCGCCGAAGCTGCCAGGGGTGCCTTGAGGAGCCGCCGCATTTCATGACCGATCCGCTCGGCCGACAGATGGCGCAACCCGTCCCGGTGGCGCAGGCACGCGCTGAGCCCGGCGGCATCCAGGCCGCCCTGCCCGTAGGCCGCGTAGATCCTGAAGAACCTCAGGATGCGCAGATAGTCCTCCTGGATGCGCTTGTCCGGGTCGCCGATGAAACGGACCCGCCCGGCCAGGCAGTCCTCCAGTCCGCAAAGCGGATCGTGCAACTGCCCGTGACGGTCGACATAAAGCGCGTTCAGGGTGAAATCACGGCGCTCGGCGTCCCGCGTCCAGTCACGGCCGAAGACGACCCTGGCCTGCCGGCCGAAAGTCTCCACGTCTTCGCGCAAGGTCGTGACTTCATAGGGATAGCCGTCGCTGATGACGGTCACCGTGCCGTGATCAAGGCCGGTTCCGACCGGTTTCAACCCGGCATCCGCGGCCCGCTTCATGACCAGTTCCGGCAAGGCGGTCGTGGCGATGTCGACATCGGGTACCGCGTGCCCCAAAAGCGTGTTGCGGACGGCACCACCCACCACGCGCGCTTCGTCCCCCTCCTGCTCCACGGCCGCGAACACGGCCTGGATACCGGGGGAGCGCAGCCAGTCTGCCTGCCGCAGTATGTCGTCAGCGCCTGATGTCATGGTGTCATTCAAACCGGCCAGGAACAAAAACCCCGTCCCGCATTTCCGAGGGCCGGTAACTGGTGCCTTCCGGAGCGCGGTCGAATTGCGCCATAGCTACAAGGCCTGCAATGACCAGCGCAAGCCCGGCCAGCGTGAGCCAGGCAATTGGCCCCCTCGACCAGCTTTCCGGGTGGCGGCTCTTCTTGCTCAGCCACAGCCAGGCGCCATAGCAGACGAAGGGGATGAGGAACAAAAGAAGTTGGGTAAAGACAATTCGCAGCATCAGCGATAAGCCGTTTCGTACAAGGACCGTATGATACCGGCCGTGACACCCCAGATATACCTTTCCCCGAAAGGCATGGCATAGAAGTAACGCCGACTACCCTGCCATTCGCGGCTCTGTTTCTGGTGGTTCGCCGGGTTCATCAGGAACTGGAGAGGCACCTCGAAGACATCTTCCACCTCTCCGGGATTGGGATGAAAGACGGCATCTTCGCGGATGGCGCCAACGATGGGGACCACACGATATCCGGAGCCGGTGAGATAAGGCGCGAGCTGCCCCAGGAATTCGACCTGGACGGGGGAAAGCCCGATTTCCTCTTCCGCTTCCCGAAGAGCCGCTTCCACCGGATCCTTGTCCGTCGGATCAATCTTGCCGCCGGGAAAGGCAACCTGGCCGGCGTGGGATTTCAGGTGCCCGGTTCGCTGGGTCAGGACGACGTTCGGTACATCCCCGCGTTGGGTGATGCCGATCAGCACGGCTGCGTCCCGCGGCGGGCCGTCCCATTTGGCATAAGGTCCAAGATCCGGATTGAGGATGTGATCCCCCGTCTCGCGCGCCTCACCGAACCGCGCGGTTTCGGCAAGACGTCGCCGCAGAAAAGGGCTCCAGTCGGCTGTGGCAAATGTATCGTTCAGGGAATAAGCAGTCATGGGATCAGGCCGTTCGGGTACGCGTCCAGGCTTCACTCCGGTGCATTCACAAGTTCGGGGGCGAGCGCAAAAAACGCTCCTTTGCTCCATACGCCTGTTTCCACGCCTTTGTCCCCTTCGCGTTCTTCCAGCAGGTCTGCCAGCTGATACATGAGTGCGCGCGTAAACAGCGCTTCCAGCCGGCCTCTGACATGAACATAGGGCTTGAGGCCGCCACTGTCCGGTTCTTTTTCGTATCGCAAGGGATGATCCGGGCCGACCTCGACCAGTTCACCGAGATTTGTCCTCAGCGTCAGCGCCTGGTTTTCGGATTTTCCGGACACCGCCATCTCCACCGCCAGCATCGGGGCGTCATCCACGGTGATGCCGATCTTCTCCACCGGCGTCACCAGATAGAACCTGCCGTCGTCATCCCTGCGCAGCACGGAGGCGAACAGCTTGACCAGCGCCTCGCGGCCGATCGGAGATCCGAGGTAATACCAGGTGCCGTCGCGGGCGATTCGCATGTCGAGATCCCCGCAAAAGGGCGGATTCCATTTTTCCACCGGCGGCGGCGTCCTGTCCCTGCCATCCGCCCGGCTCATCAGCGCCTTCAACCCCTCCGGCATTGTTTTCCCGATATTGACGGATCCCTCCGGTACAGACATTTCCGCTCCTGAATTCCCAAATCCGAGATACCGCAAATTTTAACTATTCGGGCACTCGCGCAATCGTCTCCATCCAGCTACCTATAGGGGTGACCCGGAGGTTTTCCCCAAAGCAAGGAAAGAATCTTGGACCTTTCCACTGTATGGCGCACAATTGCGCCTTATCTACTGATTTATATGGTGTCAGACTGATTTGATAGCAGCAACCTGGCTCCGAGGTGCATGAATAAAGGCCGTTTCCGGCAACGGGAAAAAGATTAGGGATAGGTGATTCATGAGCGTAGTTTCCCCCTCCAGCCCTTCCGAAGAGGATCTCGCCGCAGTCGCCGAAAGCGCCGAACGCGCCGTCAGCCGCATCAGCGATGCCAAGACCGATATCGCCAGGATCATCTTCGGCCAGGAAACGGTAGTCGAGCAGTCCCTTGTCACCATTCTCGCCGGCGGCCACGGCCTTCTGGTCGGGGTGCCGGGCCTTGCCAAGACCAAGCTCGTGGAAACCCTCGGCACCGTGCTCGGGCTGGACGCTCGCCGGATCCAGTTCACGCCCGACCTGATGCCCTCCGACATTCTGGGCGCGGAGGTGATGGAACAGAGCGCCGACGGCGGCCGCTCCTTCCGCTTCATCCCGGGACCGGTGTTTTCCCAGTTGCTGATGGCCGATGAAATCAACCGCGCCAGCCCCCGGACCCAGTCCGCGCTCCTGCAGGCCATGCAGGAATACCATGTGACCGTTGCCGGTCATCCTCACGACCTGCCGCGGCCGTTCCATGTGCTCGCCACCCAGAACCCGCTGGAGCAGGAAGGCACCTACCCGCTGCCCGAAGCCCAGCTGGACCGGTTCCTGATGCAGATCGACGTGCATTATCCCGATCTCGATGCCGAACGCCGCATCCTTCTGGAGACGACGGGCGCCGATCAGGCCAGGGCGCAGGTCGCCATGGCGGCCGAAGAACTGATGGAATACCAGCAACTCGTGCGCCGCATGCCGGTCGGAGAATCCGTCGTCGAGGCCATCCTGAGGCTCGTCCGCTCCGCCCGTCCGGAAGACGGTGATGGCGGCTCGGACCTCACCAAGCTGATTGCCTGGGGTCCGGGACCGCGTGCCAGCCAGGCCCTGATGCTGACTGTGCGGGCCCGCGCCCTGGTCGACGGCCGCCTGGCCCCGTCCGTAGACGACGTGCTTGCCCTTGCCGAACCGATCCTTCAACACCGGATGGCACTCACCTTCGCCGCCCGGGCAGACGGGCACACGGTGCGGGATGTAATCCGCAGGGTCAAAGAGATCATCGCCTGATCCCCCTCTTAGGAGCCTGACCGCATGGACCCCAACACCAAATCGGCTGGCATTGACACGGACACGTGGCCGAACGTCATCGGCGAAGCGCGTTCTGTCGCCGATGCCCTGCCCGATCTCCTGGTGGAGGCAAGCCACGTCGCCAGCTCCATCATCGCCGGCTGGCACGGACGCCGCCGGGCCGGCCCTGGCGAAAGCTTCTGGCAGTTCCGGCCCTTCAACATGGGAGAGCCGGCCAAGCGCATCGACTGGCGGCGCTCAGCCCGTGACGACCATCTTTATGTCCGTGAACGGGAATGGGAAGCTGCGCATACGGTGTGGCTGTGGGCGGACCTGTCGGCATCCATGGTCTTCCGCTCCAAGCTGGCCGATGTGACCAAGCGCGACCGTTCCATCATCCTGATGCTGGCACTTGCAGACATGCTGGCGGAAACCGGCGAACGCATCGGACTGCCGGGTCTGACACGGCCGTTTTCCGACCGGCGTGCCGCCGAGCGCCTCGCCGACGCGCTTGCCCATCTTTCCAGTCCGGTCGCTTTGCCCGACACCATGTCGGTGAAACGCTTTGCCGACATCGTTCTGGTGTCCGATTTCCTCGACCCGCTCGACGAAATTGCCAGCTGGATGGCGCGCGTTGCCGGCACCGGCGCGCGCGGTCACCTCGTTCAGGTTCTAGATCCGATCGAGGAGACCTTCCCCTTCGACGGCCGGGTCGAGTTTACCGATCCGGAGATGGGATTGCGTCTGACCGCCGGACGGGCGGAAAACTGGCGGACGGACTACCACAACAAGCTGGAAGCCCACAGGGCGGAAATCCGGGACATGGCCCGCCGCGCAGGCTGGACCTATGTTCTGCACCATACCGACCGGCCGGCTTCCGAACCTCTTCTGGTGCTGCACAGCGCGCTGTCCGGTGCGCTGAACGTGATGCGGCAGGGAGGCGCCTGATCCATGTTTTCCGCCCTGCCCCTGACATTCACCGCTCCCTGGATCCTGACCGCGCTCGCGCTGCTGCCGGTGATCTGGTGGCTGTTGCGCCTGACGCCGCCGCGCCCGCGCGAAATTGCCTTCCCGCCAACCCGGCTGCTGCTCGATATCGACCAGCACGAGGAAACCCCGCAGCGCAGCCCGTGGTGGCTGACGCTTTTGCGCCTGTTGCTGGCCGCCATCCTGATCGCCGCTCTTGCCGGTCCGGTCTGGCGCTCCTCCAAACCGGTCGATACCGGCGAAGGCGTGCTCTGGCTGCTGGTGGACAACGGCTGGACCTCCGCCAAGGGATGGGATGCCCAGGTGAGCGCTGCCGAACAGATCCTGACTGCCGCGGAGCAGGAGGGACAGCCGGTCCTGTTTGCCGGCACGGCTGAAGGACCGAACCAGAACCTGACACCGGAAGCCGCCGCCAGTGCGCTGGAAAAACTGCGGGCCATGGAACCCCGCCCCTATCCGCCCCGGCGCAGCGAACTGAGCGTCGGCCTGCGCAAAGCGTCGCAGAAGGCCCTGCCCGGCGCCATTGTCTGGCTGTCCGACAGCACGGACACCCGGGAAACCTTCGTGTCCGATCTTGCATCGATCACCGGCAGCGCACCGGTGACGGTTCTGACCGGACTGGAAACGCCCATGGGACTGAAGGATCTTTCCAACGATGCCGAAGCCCTGTCGCTCACCGTGGTCAGGCACCCCGGACAACAACTCGGTACAGCGACGGTTCAGGCGCTCGACCTGAAGGGCCTTGTCCTCGGCGAGGTACAGGCCAGATTCGATCCCGGTTCAGCAGAAACGGAAGCCCGCTTCGAATTGCCGAGTGAATTGCGCAACGACATTGCCCGTGTCGAAATTGCCGGCGAGGCGGCCGCCGGAGCAGTGCAGCTCGTGGACGACAGCTGGCGCCGGCGCACTGTCGGCCTGATTTCCGGTCAGTCCGGCGATCTGGATCAGCCACTGCTGTCGCCGGTCTATTATCTCGAACGCGCCCTGGCCCCGTTTTCCGATATCCGCCGTCCCCGCGACAGCGACATCGCGAGCGCGGTGCCTTCACTTATCGATCAGGGCATTTCCGTGCTGGTGCTGGCCGACGTCGGCAGGCTTCCGGAAACGACCGCCGACACCTTGCGCGACTGGGTGCGGAACGGTGGCACGCTCGTCCGCTTCGCCGGCCCCAGAACGGCCGGAGGCAGCGACGACCTGATTCCGGTGCGGCTCAGGGCGGGCGACCGTTCTCTTGGCGGGTCTCTCTCCTGGAAACAGCCGCAACAACTGGCGGATTTCCCGGAAGGGTCGCCCTTCTCCGGATTGAAGGTGCCGCAGGAAGTCACCGTGACCCGGCAGGTGCTCGCCGAACCGACCTCCGACCTGCCCGACCGGACCTGGGCGATGCTCGAGGACGGCACACCGCTGGTCACCGCTTTGCCCATGGGTGCCGGCAGCCTCGTGCTGTTTCACGTTACCGCGGACTCCTCCTGGTCCAACCTGCCTCTGTCCGGTGTCTTCCTGAACATGCTGCGCCGGATCCTGGCCGTCTCCAACGTCGCGGCCGCCTCCGAAACGCTGGAGGACGGTACGCCCGCCAAAAGCGTGCTGCCGCCCCTGCGGCTCCTCGACGGCTACGGCCGCTTCGGCCCGCCGCCGGTCGAGGTCACGCCGGTGAGTGCGACCGACTTCCGGGACGCGGCGGCAAGCCGGCGCACGCCGCCGGGTCTTTACGGGACAGAGGACGGTTTCCGCGCCCTGAACCTGATGCAGCGCGGTGATGATCTCCAGCCTCTGGATCTCTCCGCGCTCGAGGGCAAGACAACCACCGCCGCCTATCCGACGTCCGACCCGTTCGATCTGAGGTCGGTGCTGTTCCCGCTGGCGTTCCTGCTTCTGGTTCTCGACGCCATTGCCGTCTTCCTGCTGGCCGGCGGCCTGAGCCGCCTGGGTCTGCGCAACCGGACGGCTGGCCTTGCCATCGCGGCCCTTGCCGCGGGGACCGCGGCTCTGACCGGCGCGCCCGGCCCGCTGCACGCCCAGTCGACTTCGAGCGAATTGCAGGCACTGGACTCCACCCTGCAGACCCGGCTGGCCTATGTGCTCACGGGAAATCCGGAAATCGACGATACCAGCGCCGCAGGTCTCTATGGCCTGTCCCAGTTCCTGGCGGAGCGGACGGCGCTGGAGCCCGGGCCACCGATCGCGATCGACATCGCCCGGGACGAGCTGTCTTTCTATTCCCTGTTGTACTGGCCCATCGACCCGGCGGCGGACAAGCCCAGCGACCAGACGATAGCCCGTATCGACACCTTCATGCGCAACGGCGGCACCATTCTGTTCGACACGCGCGACCACATCAACGCGTCGGCCAACAGCTTCGTCTCCACGCCCGCCACCCTGAAACTGCGCGAAATCCTGGAGGATCTGGACGTGCCCCCCCTTGCGCCGGTGCCGCCCGATCATGTCCTCACCAAGGCCTTCTATCTGCTCGAAACCTTCCCGGGCCGCTATGCGACCAGCCCGCTGTGGGTGGAAAGCCTTGAAGATGTCGCCGCGCGCGGTGACCGGCCGGTGCGCGCGGGCGACGGCGTCTCACCCATCATGATATCCGGCAATGATTTCGCGGCCGCCTGGGCGATCACGGAAGGAGGCGAGTTCATGTATCCGACGGTGCCGAACGATCCGAACCAGCGCGATTACGCCTTCCGCTCCGGCGTCAATATCGTGATGTACAGCCTGACCGGTAACTACAAGGCCGACCAGGTGCATATTCCCGCCCTGCTCGAACGGCTCGGACAGTAGGAGTGCCGATGGTCTGGTCCCTTTCTTTCGACCCTTTGCTGCCTCTCTGGCTGCTTTATTGCGGTGTCGCGATTGCCGTTCTGATCGCGCTTCTGACAGGTTATCTGCGGCTGCGGGGCTGGCTGCTCCGGGCGCTCAGCATGGCGCTCCTGCTTCTGGCGCTTGCCAATCCCGCGATTGAACGTGAAGACCGGGAACCGCTTTCCAGCGTCGTTGCCGTGGTCGTCGACAAAAGCCAGAGCCAGCGCCTGTCGGACCGGCAATCGACAACGGAAGAAGCCGCGGAACTCATCAGGAGCCGGATCGGCGCCCTTGACGGGTTCGAAGTCCGCGAACTGGAAGCCCGCAACTCCGGGTCGGGCGACGGCACAGCGGTCTTTCAGACCCTTTCCAACGGTCTTGCCGACGTACCGCCCGAACGGGTCGGCGGGGCCATTATCATCACAGACGGCCAGATCCACGACATTCCGGAGACCGCCGGTGCCATCGGCTTCGATGCCCCCATCCACGGCCTGATTACAGGCACCGCGGACGAGCGCGACCGCCGCATTGTGCTGGACAAGGCACCAAGGTTCGGTCTGGTCGGTTCGGAACAGACCGTCAGCCTGACCGTCGTCGACCAGGGCCGGGGAACCGGTCCCGGCGACCGGGTGCATGTGATCGTCAAGCGCGACGGCAGCGTTGTGACCGAACGCATCGCGAGAACCGGCGAGAAGATCGACATCCCTGTCGAAATCGCCCATGGCGGCGACAATATCTTCGAGTTCGAGGCAGCGCCGCTCGGAGACGAACTCACGCTTTTGAACAACAGGGCAGTGGTCACGATCGACGGCATCCGCGAGAACCTGCGGGTGTTGCTGGTCTCCGGTTCGCCGCATGCCGGCGAGCGCACCTGGCGCAACCTCCTGAAGTCCGATGCCTCGGTCGATCTGGTGCATTTCACCATTCTGCGCCCGCCGGAGAAACAGGACGGCACGCCCATCAACCAGCTCTCGCTGATCGCCTTCCCGACGCGGGAACTGTTCTCGGTGAAGATCGACGAGTTCGACCTGATCATCTTCGACCGGTATGTGCGGCGCGGCGTGTTGCCGATGCTCTATTTCGACAATATCGCCCGATATGTGCGGGACGGCGGTGCCGTCCTGCTTGCGGGCGGTCCGGATTATGCGGAAAGCGGCAGCCTCTACCGCACGCCGCTGGCGCCGATCCTTCCGGCCCGTCCGACCGGCACCATCCTGGAACAGCCTTTCCATGCGACCCTTGCCAGCCTCGGCGAACGCCACCCGGTCACTCGCGGGCTTCCCGGATCGGAACAGGATCCCCCCGCCTGGAGCCGTTGGTTCCGCGCCGTCGACACCGAGCTCGATGCGGGTCAGAACCTGATGTCCGGGCCGAGCGACACTCCCCTTCTGGTGCTCAACCGCGAAGGGGAAGGCCGGGTCGCCATGCTGCTGTCCGACCATGTCTGGCTGTGGGCGCGCGGCTTCGAGGGCGGCGGCCCGCATGTGCCGCTGCTGCGCCGTCTGGCTCACTGGCTGATGCAGGAACCGGCTCTGGAAGAAGAGGCCTTGAGTGTTTCGCAACGCGGACCCGAACTCTTCATCGAACGGCAGACGCTCGGCGACAAAGTCGGCGAGGTGACGGTCGTCTCGCCGACGGGCGAGCGACGGGACGTTGCCATGACGGAACAGGAACCGGGTCTGTGGCGAGGCAGTCTGCCGGTCAACGAGACGGGGCTTTTCAACGTGACCGACGGCACCATGAGCGCGCTCATCCACGTCGGCCCGCAAAACCCGCGCGAATACACCGACGTGCTGTCGACGACGGAAGTGCTCGCTCCCGTCAGCGACGCCACGGGCGGCTCCTCGAGGCGTCTCAGGGACGTCGGCGGTGAGCTCTCCGTGCCGCGGGTCGTGTCCATGCAACCGTCGGCGAACTATGCCGGCAACGGCTGGATCGGCCTCAAGACGACCCAGGCCAGCGTGCTGAACGGCGTCGACCGCTATCCGCTCATGCTCGGCTTCCTGGGACTGGCCCTCCTGCTCGGAGCCCTGTCGCTGACATGGTACCGTGAGGGGCGGTAGGGGCAGCGATCAACCGGCCGTGCCTCAATGGCTATCGGCCTCAGGCATCGATCAATCCACGACTTCATCCAGAGGAAGCGCGTAAGCGCTGTTTCGAAGGATGAGGCCGTAGAACTGACTCGTTTTACCAGAAGAAGCCTATCGGAAACTTGTTTCCGGGGCGTGTCACGATTGGGAGGGCAAAGCCATTGACGCTCCCCCATGCACCATGCCTTCCGGCATCACACCTTCGTTGAACAGCGCAATCAGAAGGCGGGCGGGGTCGACCGGGCCCGGCAGGGTTATCCTGCCGAAAGGAACCTGGTTGAAGCCGAAGGGGCTGTAATAGGGCGCATCGCCGACGAGCAGGACAACCTTGTCGCCGGCGGCTTCCGCAGCCGCCAGCGCGGTGCGCATCAGCGCCTTGCCGAGGCCACGGTTCTTGAAGTCGGGAGAGACCGTCAGCGGGCCGAGCAGCAGTGCTTCCGTTTCGCCGATCAGGATCGGTGACAGCCTGATCGATCCGGCGACCTGAGAGCCAGCGAGGCCGACAAAGGAAAGGTCCGGCCGGTGCGGTACGCCTTCGCGAATCCGGAAGGCGGTCCGGGCGAAACGGCCGGGACCGAAGGCTTCTGCCTGGAGGTCTTCGATGGTGGCATTGTCGGAGGCGGTTTCGGGCCGGATGACCCACGTCGTCTGTTTCATTAGGCAAATTCCAGCAGGCAGTCTTTGATCAAGAGCGCGCCTGCCGATGGCCCGGAATAAAACGTTCGGAAATCCGGGTTCAGGTCAGCCGCGACGGTGCGGACGAGAGATGTCTCGTCGGCTGGTTCGTCGTCGGAGTGTCAGACCTGCGGTCATCTGTCCCAGTCTCGTCAAAAGGCCGGTCTTCAGGTTTGGGACCGGCAGTTTCCCAATGAGGGAAAGCGGTTACCACTAAATCCCCTGTCCGGTCCAGTGCTTTTTTGACCTGCTCGATCAGCGATTTCATTGTTCACCTTGTTCGAACGGTGCATTCAGTTGATTGTATTTCCAGGCAAAGTCACAACCTGAGTTGAAGTATCAACAGATGGAATGGATACAGAGCATGGGAATGCTGGTTGACGGGAACTGGACAGATCAGTGGTACGACACGAAGTCCACGAATGGCCGCTTCGTGCGCAAGGACGCTTCCTTCCGCAACTGGATCACCGCGGATGGTTCCGCCGGTCCGAGCGGCGAAGGCGGGTTCAAGGCCGAGGCCGGGCGTTATCACCTTTTTGTCTCCTATGCCTGCCCCTGGGCCCATCGCACGCTGGTCTTCCGGAAGCTGAAAGGCCTGGAGAACATGATCACCGTGTCAGCCGCCAACCCCTTGATGCTGGAGAACGGCTGGGAGTTCCCCGATGCAGGGCCTGTGGCCAATGCGGACTATGCCTGGCACATCTATGCAAAAGCCGATCCGCATTACACAGGCCGCGCCACCGTGCCGATCCTGTGGGACAAGCAACGGAACACAATCGTCAGCAACGAATCTTCGGAAATCATCCGGATGTTCAATTCGGCCTTCAACGGCCTGACCGGTTCCACGCTGGACTTCTACCCGCAAGCACTGCGCACGGAAATCGACGCGATCAATGAGCGGGTCTATCACACGGTCAACAACGGGGTTTACAAGGCCGGCTTTGCCACCAGCCAGGAAGCTTACGACGAAGCCGTGACGGCTCTGTTCGATACCCTTGACCATCTGGATGCCCGGCTTGCGGACCGGCGTTATCTCACAGGACCGATGCTGACAGAGGCGGACTGGCGTCTTTTCACAACCCTGGTCCGCTTCGATGCCGTCTATGTCGGTCACTTCAAGTGCAACATCCGGCGCATTGCCGATTATCCGAACCTGTCGAACTACCTGCGCGATCTCTACCAGATGCCGGGCATCGCGGAGACAGTGGATATGGCAACCATCAAGGCCCACTACTACGGCTCGCACGAGAGCATCAATCCGACCGGGATCATCCCTGCGGGTCCGGATCTCGATTTTCTTGAGCCGCACGACCGCGGCCGGTTGAAGTCAGTGGCCTGATGATGCCGGCGCTTGCCTGAGCGGTCACTTCCGGCGGCAGGCTACCATCTGCCGCCGGAGCCAAAATCACCGGACCGGAATTCGCCCAGCCTGCGCGCAGTGGCCGCGCTGACGTCCTCCGGAAGGCTTTCGTGCCCGAAGAACGCGGCCTCCAGAATTTCGGCGCTCGGCCGCAGGAAATTGTCCGCTTCGTGCCAGCTCGCCATGTGAAAAAGGCCGACATGGTCGCGGCCCGTCGCCTCTTCGTCGAGATAGATATTGAGGAGCGCGGGCCGGTCCCGAGCCAGCACGCCCGCTTCCTCCAGCACTTCGCGGCGGGCCGCTTCCTCCAGGGTTTCGCCGGCTTCCACGCCGCCGCCCGGCAGGTACCAGCCGGGCAGATAGCTGTGCCGGACCAGTAGCACCCGGGAGTGCGTATCTTCCACGATGACCCGGACGCCGAGCGTGTAGGGATTGCGGAGCAGCCCCGCGCCCTGCACCAGTTTTTTCGTCCAGCCTTTCGGGAAACGGGAAAGAATTCTCAACATGACGCAAAAACCAGCAAATCGTTTTCCGGAGTAACACCTGATTAACCCATGCATTCCGCGCAGGGCAGCCCCTCCAGAATAACGCTCCTCTTCGGAACCCTGTGCGCCTATATAACGTGCAACTTGATGAATTCGAAGGCAGCTCTCCCAGCTGGCCTCATACCCCGAAGGACAAAAAGATGTTCAACGCTCTTTTCGGCAAACGCCGCCGCACGCGTAACCAGTATCAGTGGAAGCCGGCCGTCGACCTGACCAACCCGCGCATTGCCGCTGCCCTGATCACGTTCCCGACCAACTGATCGGCTTCCGGGCCGCCGGACGCAAGGCCTCGCATTTCCGGAGCCATCAGTCGTTTGAAGCGATGCCGCGCGAGAACCCGCGCACCGCTGGAAACCAAGGCTCAGGAACCGCGAAACCCGCCCGGCTACCCGGTTCAATAAACGGCTCAGGCAAAAGCCTGGACCGGCATAAGAGATTGCTCCCCTTACAAGGCGCCGTGTTATTTTTCTTGACGCGGCGCCTTTCCTTTTGAAGATGCGCCACCATGTTCAAGCTCGCGCATCTTTCCGACCCCCATCTCGGCCCTCTGCCGGATCCCAAACTTCTTCAGCTCTTTTCAAAACGTATTCTCGGCTACCTCAACTGGCAGCGGCACCGCTCCAGGATCATGGGCGGCAATACGCTCGACCTTCTGATCGAGGACTTGAAGTCCCAGGCTCCGGACCACATCGCGGTCACGGGTGACCTCGTCAACATTGCCCTTCCCCTGGAAATTTCCGGGGCCCGGACCTGGCTGGAAGAAATCGGGCAACCGGAGAACGTCTCCGTCGTGCCCGGCAATCACGATGCCTATGTGCCCGGTGCCGTGCGCAAGGCGCGCGCGGCCTGGTGGCCCTATATGTGCGGCGATGGAGCGTCCGTGGCGCCGTCTGAGAAGACGCGTTCCGAAGCCACCTTTCCCTATGTCCGCAAGCGCGACGGCGTTGCGCTGGTCGGCGTGACGACGGGCCGGGCGTCGGGCCCCTGGTTTGCCACGGGGCGTGTCGGCAGCAAGCAAAGCAGACGTCTGCGACAGCTCCTTGAGGAGCTGGGCCGGGAAGGACTTTTCCGGGTCGTGATGCTGCACCACCCGCCCTTCAAACAGGCCACGCACTGGCACAAACGCCTGTCGGATGCCTCAAGGGTGCGCGCCGTGGTCAAGCGCGCGGGGGCGGAACTGGTCCTGCACGGCCACACGCATATCGACAGTTTCGAGACCATCGAGGGCCCGAACGGTCCAGTCCCGGTCGTCGGCGTGCCCTCGGCCACCAGCGCTCCGGGCGGCAAGAAACCGGCGGCCCGCTACAATCTCTTCAGGATCGAAAAGGCCGAAGGCGGCTGGACCTGCGCCATGGAAGAACATGGTTTCGACAAGCAGGGAGAGCCGGTCAGATTGCTGGTGGAGCGTGAGGTGGCGATCCCAGGGCGCGGCTAGTTCGGAATAAGCTTAACTACAGGAAATGAATTCTCCGACGGGTGTCACCCCGGCCAAGCGCCAGCGAAGAGCCGGGGCCTACTCGCCGTGCCGCTTGCGACTTCAAGCATTGTCTCTTCAGGATTTTCATCCGCGCAAAACAATACCTCTCTGGAAATGATTGGGTCCCGGGTCTCACTTCGTTCGCCCGGGATGACGCCTGAGTTTAGGGCCGACAATCTGCCGCCAATCATTCCACGATGCAAGAAATAGCCATCGGAAGCTCCGGACAGTCGCACAGGACTGCCCGCATACGCATCAAAGAGGATTGGCGAACCATGCAAAAGCAATCAGGCCGATGACACCGGCGGCAATGCCGATGCCGAAAGCACCCGCGATGGCAAGCCACGGCGTGCTTCTTTCGCGCACCCGCACCACCTTGCTGTCGAGCGCCACCTGGCGCAGGCGGTTGTTGAGCCAGTCGCCTTCCAGCGCCTTTTCGCGCTCCAGAACCCGCTCGGCGATATATTCGGTCAGGCAGTCCGCCATGTCGTCGATACTGGCCGTTTCCAGAATGACCACCCGGCCGAGCCGCGTATCCTTCAGGAAGCGGTAGGTGCGCCGGTCGCCGCCAACAGCGACATGACTGGTGGCATCGATCCAAAGCCGCGGCGTCGATCCGGCGACGATCTGTAGCGAGAACTGGTCGTCGTCATCCGGAATTTCCTTGAAGACGTCCTTCAGTTCGTCGGCAAGCATGTCCAGGCGGGCGCGCTCGGTTTCCTGCAGTTCAACCACCACATCCGAACGCTCGACTTCGCCCAATTGCACCTTGCGGATGGCATCGCGAAGGGACCGCATGCGGGTATGTGGGACTACGTTATCCTGCATTTCAGACATGAGGCGCCTGACTCCGTTCTTCTGCCTTGGTCAACAGAATCTTAACTGACTCTTTCCTGGACGGAACCGGTTCGGCACCGGTATCGGCCTGCTATCCACTGGCAATGCTGCAAACATGGTTAACAAAGCTTAGGAGATTTTTAACCCTGATACCAGCAAGGGCAAACTGGCCTGCTTTCAATTCATGGGTTATGCAAAGGCAAATCCATAAAACCGTACCCTTGTGGAGATCTGGCCATGAACGTCGACGGCAAGAAGTATCGCACGATCTGGCTCGCGGAAGACGGAGCCTCGGTCGAGATCATCGACCAGACCAGGTTTCCCTTTGCCTTCGAGACCGTGACACTCCGCACGATGGAGGATGCGGCCCATGCCATCCGGGTGATGCAGGTACGCGGCGCACCGCTGATCGGGGCAACGGCCGCCTATGGCGTTGCCCTGGCGATGCGCGCCGATCCGTCCGACGATTCCCTTGATGCGGCCTGTTCCGCCCTTCTGCAAACCCGTCCGACCGCGGTCAACCTGCAGTGGGCGCTCGACCGTGCGCGCAGATCCCTCATTCCGGTGCCCGCGGAAAACAGGATGGAGGCCGCCTACATCCTCGCCAACGACATCTGCGACGAGGACATTGCCATCAACATGGCCATCGGCATGCATGGCATGGAGCTGATTGCGGCGATTTCCAGCACCAAGCGCGAAGGCGAGCCGGTCAACATCCTGACCCATTGCAATGCCGGTTGGCTGGCAACCGTGGACTGGGGCACGGCGACAGCACCAATCTACATGTCGCACGAAGGCGGCATTCCGGTTCATGTGTGGGTGGATGAAACGCGGCCCAGGAACCAGGGCGCCTTCCTGACGGCCTGGGAACTCGGTCATCACGGCGTGCCGCATACGGTTATCGTCGACAACGCCGGCGGCCACCTGATGCAGCATGGCGAGGTCGATATCGTCATCACCGGCACAGACCGGACAACGGCGACCGGCGATGTCTGCAACAAGATCGGCACCTACCTGAAGGCGCTGGCCGCGAAGGACAACAACGTCCCCTTCTATGTGGCCCTGCCCTCCCCAACGATCGATTTTTCCCTCTCGGACGGCGTCCGCGAGATCCCGATCGAGGAACGCGGAGCCGAGGAAGTCAGCCGGATGACCGGACGCGCGCAAAGCGGTTCGATTGAAACCATCGACATCGTCGCGGAAGGATCCGACGTCGGCAATCCGGCCTTCGACGTCACCCCTGCCCGGCTCGTCACCGGCCTCATTACGGAACGCGGCGTGCTGGAAGCCAGCCGTCAGGCCATTGCGGCAGCCTTTCCCGAAAGGGTGAGGGCGAGTGCCTGAGTGTGATGCCGGACAAGGCAATGCCTTCTGTTGGCGGCGGACCGGTCGCCTTCCAAGGCATTTGCGGACAGGAGCCAAGCTGTTCGGGCAGCGGCTGCTAGGTTATCATGGCCCCGGTGGGAGATGGATCTCCCGAATTGACCCTCGGTTCGCAAGACATCCTATCTCCCGGTCAACCCGGAGAAGGTCAAATGAACACGATTTCCTTCATCGGACTCGGCACCATGGGGGGCACTCTTGCTCGTGTCCTCCTGCGTGGCGGTCACCAACTCACGGTCTGGAACAGAACTTCTGAAAAAACGGCGTCCCTCGTCGAAGAAGGAGCCAAACCCGCTGCCAGCGTTGGCGAAGCGGTTGCCGCAAGCCCGGTAACCATCGTCTGCATCGACAGCTATGCCACGACCCGAAGCCTGATGGACACACAGGAGGTTCTGGACGCCTTTTCGGGCCGAATACTTGTGCAACTGAGCACCGGCACGCCGGGCGAAGCGCAGGAAAGCGCAGAGTGGAGCAGGCGGCACAACATAACTTACATAGATGGCGCTATCGAATGCCTGCCGTCCGCCGTCGGCACCAAAGATGCGCTGTTTCTGTTTGCTGGACCGGAAGACGGATACAGGACTGTCGAACCTCTGCTGCAATGCCTCGGCGGCGACATTCGTTATCTCGGCGACAACATCCGGGCGCCGGCCGCCCTCGATCTTGCCTGGCTCAGCCAGCGCCTGGGGCAAATCATCGGCGGCTTGCACGGCATCCGGCTTTGCCAGGCCGAGGATGTCGACATCGAAGCTTTCGCGAATATGCTTCCAGACGGCGACCGGGTGCAACTCCTGGCCCGCCGGATCGCCGAGGAGCGATACCACGATCCGGACGTGACCGTGCGGGTCTGGGACGCGGTTGTCCGCCGGTTTGAAGAGCAGGCCCGGGAGGCCGGCATGAACGACGCCTTTCCGGCATTTGCCGCGGGTCTCATCGGCCACACCATTCAGGCAGGATACGGTGACGAGGACGTCGCGGCGATGATCAAGATGCTGCAGAATTCCTGACGGAACAGTTTGCTTTCCGCGTGCCTGGTGAAGCCGGCACCTTGCTTCGTCCGGGTGGCTGGTCACAGGCCTCATCACCTGGCGCGGCGCCGTCAGGCCATCGTGGCAGCCTTTCCGGAGCGGACGGGGACGAGTGCGTGACTGGAAGTGGCCGGGCAGCCGCTTTGCATAAACGACCTCATCCTGAGGAGGACCGTCAGGTCCGTCTCCAAGGATGGCGTCATATTCGGAGCAAGTGGCCCATCCTTCGAGACAGCGCTTTCGCGCTTTTTCAGGATGAGGTGTTCATTGAGGCCAAATTCTTTGTAGAGGCCCTCCAGGCGCCCTTTTCCTCACCCGATCAGCGGTACGTGCGGGGCCTTGTCGACGGGATAGAGCCCTGAAAACCGCGGATCGTCGGACACTTCGATAGACCGCTTGTAGGCCTTGAAGCCGCAGGACTGGTAGAAATGGATGGCCTGAGGGCTGTCGCCGGTGCAGGTGTGCAGCCACAGGCGTCTGGTCTCCGGGCGCGCCCAGGCCATTTCGACGGCCTGGCCCATCAGCCAGCGCCCCATGCCGCCACCGATGGCATCCGGCGTCAGGCCGAAATAGGCGACGACCGGTTCTGCCGGGCTGGC
>NZ_JBNKYW010000281.1:0-14102 GCF_050301095.1 Roseibium sp. | reverse complement strand
CTGCAGGCCGGCGTTGCCGGCCATCGACATGGTCACCGGAATGAAGGCGGCCAGGATCGCGGCTTCGGCGAGCTGGTCCTCATAGGAACCGACAACCGTGGCGGCGACACTGGCGCCGATGAGGCCGGCGAGCAGCCAGGGCAGACGGCCCCTGACGATCCGGACGACGGTATCGTCCGAGCGGGCTTCCGCCGACACGCCGCTCATCAGCAACATGTCCTCATTGGCTTCGTCCGCAGCAATCCTGGTGAGCTGTTTCGGCGTGACCCTTCCGATCAGGTGGCCTTCGGTGCTGACGACCGGCACTGTGCGCATGTCGCGTTTGCGCGCAAGGCGCAGCACTTCTTCCTGGTCCGTATCGGCGGAGACCGCGAGCACGTCCCGGTTCATGATGGCCTGCAAGCGGGTCTCATGCGGGGCCAGCAGAAGTTTGCCGACCTCCACCGTGCCTGTCAGCTTCCCTTCCGCGTCCGTCACATAGACCGTGAAGATCCTGCGGATGCGGTCCGCCTCCGCGCGCATCTGCTCGACGGCCTCGCCGGCGGTGCAGTCTTCCGGCAGGGCGACGAATTTGCGGGCCATGACACGACCGGCGGTGTCGTCGGCGTAGGAGCCGCGTGTCGCAATGTCCTCGACATCCGGCAGGCGGGTGATCAGTTCGTCGGCGACGTCGTCCGGGAACTCGTTGAGAATTTCGACGGCGTCTTCCGGATCGAGTCCTGCGAGAATGTCGCGGAACTGCTCAAGCGTCGATTCTTCCATCAGGATGGCGCGGAACTCCGGCCTGAGCTCCGCCACCACCTTGATCGACGGATTGGCGGGAAGCCACTGGAAGAGCTTGCGGGCCTGTTTCAACCGCAGCCGCGTCAGAAGCTGCATGACGTCGACCGGGTCCCAACGCCTGAGCTCGTCGACAAGTTCTGTGCGGTTGCCGTCCCTGATGAGGTCCCGCACGGCCGTCAGAGGTGCGTCATTTGCCGCCAGTGGCTCGTTGGCCGGTTCCCGTGTCCAGACAAGGGTTGAGGGTTCAGGCAAAACGCTGGCAGGGTTCATGGGAAGTGTCTCCGGGGTGGCCGGTTTGCTCCTGGAGCGGATTTGTGACGCCGTGCTGACACGGCCGGGAAGCAGGATCAGACCTCGAATTCTTCGATATCGGCAAAGGCTTCGCGCAGTTTTTCCGACCAGCCATGGGACAGTTTCTGGAAGTAGGGATCGTCCTGCTCGATCCGGACCTGTCGGTCGGTGGAAAATGTGTCTGCGTTGTAGAGCAGCATGTCGATCGGCATGCCGACGGAGAGGTTCGATCGGAGCGTGCTGTCGAAGGACAGGAGCACCAGTTTGGCCGCTTCGCCGAGGCGCATGTCGGCGCGCGTGACCCGATCCAGGATCGGTTTGCCGTATTTGTGCTCGCCGATCTGAAGGAAGGGCGTGTCTTCGCCCACTTCGATAAAGTTGCCGGCCGCATAGACCTGGAAAAGACGCGGAGCTTCTCCCTTGATTTGCCCGCCCAGGATAAAGGTCACGAAAAAATTGTCCGCACTGGCCGCAAGGGCTTCACCGTCGATTTCCTTGACCTCCCGAACGGCGCTGCCCACCAGTCGGGCGACCTGGAACATGGTCCTTGCGGTCATCAGGGTTCCCCGGTCGCCTTCACCGGAAGCGATGTGTTCGCTGAGCAGGGAGATCACGGCCTGGGTCACGGCCAGATTGCCGGCGGACAGGAGCGTGATCACCCGTTCGCCGGGTTCCTCCCAGACGTGCAGCTTCTTGAAGGTGGAAATGTTGTCGACACCGGCGTTGGTCCGCGTATCGGCAGCAAAGACCAGCCCACGATCCAGTTTCAAGCCGACACAATATGTCATTCCTGCCCCACAAATTCTGGCCGCGGCCCGATTACCGCATAGATGGCGGCCGGAAGATGACAGCTATTGCTGTTGTTGGAAAGCCGCCTGTGCGACGTCGACTTCCACTTTCAGGTTCTCATCCAGGCCGCCGAACCGGATTCCCCTGATCGGTGCAGCGGAACGGGAATCGAGACCCGTAGTCAAGCGGATATAGCGCTCTGTCGGGCACATTGCGTTGGAAACATCAAAGCCGGTCCAGCCGAGACCGTCGATGAGGACCTCTGCCCAGGCATGATGAGCTTCCGAGGCCTGCTCCTCTTCGAGCAGCAGATAGCCTGAAACATAACGCGCGGGAACGCCAAGGGAACGTGCCGCGGCAATGAAGATATGGGCGTGATCCTGACAGACACCTTCACCTGCGGCGAGCGCCGATGTGGCCGATGCATGGGTCTCCGTCACTCCGACCTTGTAGTCGACCTTTTCACGAATGGCGTGCATGAGGGCATGGAACCCGGAAATCCGGTCATGCCCGTCCACTTGCGCAGCAAGCTTTCGGATTGCCGGATTCGACTGGGTGAGGGGGGTGACCCTTGTGTAGATCCTCGGTGGGATCACTGCGTCCGGTTCGTAGCCAAGAATGCCGTTGATGTCAGTGGTTTCGACAATGCCGGATGCGGTGATTTCAACCTGCTCGACCATCCCGCCGCCTGAAACCATGTGCACCTGGTTGCCGAAAGCATCCTTGTAGGTCGTGGCCCGTGCGATGCCCGGTGCGTCGATGGTCCATTCGAGGATCTTTTGCGCGGGGCCGTCCTCCGGCGTCAGGCGCAGCTGCTGCATGGCGTTGGCAAGCGGCGTGTCGTAGCGGTAGCGGGTGGTGTGTCGGACAGTCAATCGCATGCGGCACCGGGGGACTGTGTTCTGGATCAGCGGACGCTCAATCCGAATTGATTGAACGCCCTGAAGCTGATCGCATCCAAAGTGTCAGAGCCTTTTGCGTTCATTTCAACGCAAGAGGCTCCAGGGTCAGGCGAAGTTGTAGTCTTCATAAAGCTGATGGGCGAAGCGGTTGTTCTTGTTAGTGAATTCGGTCAGGAACTCGTGCAGGCCCTCCTGAAAGACTTCACGCATCTGTTTGTCCGACAGGTCCTGATATATGTCGGCGGCCAGGTCCAGGCTCGGCTCGCGAGAGCCGTAGAACTGGGCCAGGTCCTCTGCCGTGTCGGCAATCCAGTCGTAGCAATGCGCGAGCGAGCGCGGCATCTCCTGTCTCAGGATCAGGAACTCTGCAATGTTGAAAGCCTTGAGGCGTGCATTCGGGTAGGCGAAGCGATAGCTTCTGCGCCCCGACAGGGCCCTGAGGATCGCAGACCAGTGATAGCGTTCGGCCGAACCGTCATCGATGATGTCGTTGTCGGGCAGCAGGGTCCAGTAATAGGTGTTCAGGATCCTGGCGGTATTGTCGGCCCTCTCCACGAAGTTGCCCATCTGGCTGAAGAAATAGCCGTCGTTTCGCAGCACCGTGTTCAGAAGCGCACCCCTGAACAGATGCGCGCGCTGGTTGACCCAGGCCAGAAAATCGGGAAGTTTTTCCTGGGTGATCGTCTGCGGGTTCACGTCCGCGAATTCGATCCAGGTGGTGTTGATGGCCTCCCAGAGTTCGGCGGTAATGCCGGTGCGCACCGATCTGGCGTTGTTCCGGGCCAGTTCCAGGCAATTGCGCACACTCGACGGGTTGTCCCTGGAGAAGATCATGTGTGCGGACACATTGCGGTTGTTCAGTTCCTCATATTTCTGAGCAAAGTCCGCTTCACAGCCGGAGCAGGCGAGGGCAAAGGACCAGTGGGTGCCGTCCTCCTGGCCGGAGTGGGAGATGATGGCACCGCGATAGGCGACTTCCAGGAGGCGTGACACGTTCTGCGCACGTTCATGGTAGCGCGACATCCAGAACAGTGAAGAGGCGGTTCTTCCGAGCATCTGATCCTCAGTCCTCCAGTACCCAGGTGTCCTTGGTGCCGCCGCCCTGGCTGGAGTTGACGACGAGAGAGCCCTTTTTCAGCGCGACGCGGGTCAGGCCACCCGGCGTGATCCTCACCTGATCGCCGATCAGCACGAAAGGCCGCAGATCCACGTGGCGGGGGGCAATGCCCGAGGCGACATGCGTGGGGCAGGCGGAAAGGGCAAGTGTCGGCTGGGCGATATAATTGCCCGGGTTGGATTGCAGCACCTTGCGGAATTCGGCGATTTCACGCTTGGAGGCGGTCGGACCGATCAGCATGCCGTAGCCGCCAGAACCGTGGACTTCCTTGACAACGATCTCCTCCAGATTGTCGAGAACATAGGCCAGGTCGTCCGGCCGGGAGCAGTTCCAGGTCGGCACATTGTTCAGGATCGGCTTCTGGCCGGTATAGAACTCGATGATGTCGGGCACATAGGCATAGATCGCCTTGTCGTCTGCGATGCCCGTGCCCGGGGCGTTGCAGATCGTGACGTTTCCGGCCCGATAGGCATCGAACAGGCCCGGCACACCAAGCATGCTGTCCGGATTGAAGGTGAGCGGATCGAGGAAGGCATCGTCGATGCGGCGGTAAATCACATCCACCTGCTGCGGATCCCGCGTTGTGCGCATGAAGACCTTGCCGGCATCTACAAAGAGGTCCCGGCCTTCCACGAGTTCTACCCCCATGGAGTCGGCCAGGAAGGCATGCTCAAAATAGGCCGAATTGTAGATGCCGGGCGTCAGCACGACGATGGTCTGGGCTGATTTCGACGGATCGGGGGCAACGCTTTCCAGGGTCTGGCGCAGGTTTTCCGGATATTGCTCGACCGGCGCGACCTTGTGCGTCTGAAAGAGTTCGGGAAATAGCCGCATCATCGTTTCCCGGTTCTCCATCATGTAGGAGACCCCGGAGGGGGTGCGGGTGTTGTCTTCCAGAACGTAGAACTCGTTTTCCGATACGCGGACGAGGTCGGTACCGATGATGTGGGCGTAGACCTTGCGAGCCGGAGTGAACCCGGCCATTTCCGGCAGAAAAGCCTCGTTCTGCAGCACCAGGTCGGAGGGAATACGGCCCGCCCGCAGGATCTCCTGCCGGTGATAGATGTCGTGAAGAAAGGCGTTGAGCGCGCGCACCCGCTGGTCGATGCCGGCGGAAAGCCGCCGCCACTCGGACGCGGAAATGACACGCGGGATCGGATCGAAGGGGATCAGCCGTTCGGTTGCCTCCTCCGCGCCATAGACCGCGAAGGTAATGCCGAGCCTGCGGAAGATGGTTTCCGCATCCCGGCTTTTCCGGGACAGAAAGTTGGAGGGTTTTGTTTCGAGCCACCTGGCGAGCCTGGCATAAGGCTGGCGCGGCTCGCCGGCTTCGTTGAGCATTTCATTGAAGAAAGTGCGTACGTCCGCCATTGCCTCCCCTTTGACTGCTTGCTTGTCAGGCAATCATGTCAAAAAAAGGAGTTGTGTCAAAGGGCATTCTGTAGGCGGCGTTGCCTTTCGATTGGGCACGGGCGGTTCAGTCACGGTAACCAGACGAGCCGTCCACCTTCACAAATCGGCCGTCGTCGTCGACGTGGACGGTCATCGTGTCGTCGGCGGACCAGTACGGATAGTTCCCGAATTTGAAGATCCTGGGGTAGACGGTGAGCTTGCCGCTCTTCTTGACTTCGCTGGTCTGGGTGACCGTGAACATGCCGGTTTCGCTACGGCCTGAAGGCAGCAACTGGCTGAGGTTGATGCCGGGTGAACCGTTACGGTTGTGGTCCTGGTAAAGTTCGCCGCCGTAGACTGCACATTCGATGTGCAGTTTGCTGCGGCCAATTCTCGGGCCGGACGGGGTCTGGGTCCACTTGATGTCCGGATCGATCGACAGCCATTCATCGACACCAAAGCCGAGATGGATCGTGGTGCCGTCCTTTACCGGAATGTCCTTCATGCGCATGTAAACCGAACCGGACCGGTTTTCGACGGCATATTTGGGCGAGATGTAGTTCCAGCCGATTTCACCGTCCAGAACGTTCAGTTTCTGCCATTCGTAGAAGATGCCGGCTCCGGCGGAGACGGAGAGAGGGGTGGGCAGGAGATTGAATTGCCGGCCAGGTTGGACAACGCCAAGGTCGTTCATGATGAATTGTGCCAGGCGCTTGCCGGACTCGTTGAGCGCCCACTCGCCGGTGGCCTTGCCGGCCGCCATCATGACCTCCCTGAACACTTTCGCTCCGGACTTCAGCGCAGCGTCCGCGTCGCCGCCGAAGGAAAGCTCCCAGTCCAGCCCGGAGGAGGTGATCCCGTCCATTTCCCGTTCGGTTCTGCATCCGGTGACGAGCAGGACCGCCATGGCCGTTCCGACTTCCGCCATGACACCGGCACGCTTTCCGGTCACCAGGACCTGGATGGGAAGCCGTTTCGTTCCCATGTTCCAGAGATCGAACTGAAAGACGCTGCCTCCCGCCAGCACCGAACCGGAAAAGCCGCCACCCAGAAGGGCAATCCAAGTCGTGTCGGGACTATAAAGGGTCATTTCAAAACCTCCCAGCCGGTCTGATCACGCAAAAACGGAACGGCGTTCGGGTATTGAAAAGCAGCAGCAGGGCCTTGTCACCATGCACCGGCATGGTTCCGCAGGCATTTTCTTTCTGGTCATTGCCCGATCGACGCCTGAATGCACATTTTTTCTGAGCTCGCTCCCCAAGATGAAGGTACAAAAGAGACTGTATCATAGATCACCGGACTACCAGTCCGCGCCTGATTGAAGGGGCGCAGACCGGCAGGAACAAGGGTTCAATCCTGGTCCCGGTCCGGTTTCGTAGTTTCCCCATAAGCCCATGTGCTGACTGTTCCGGGCTCCGGGTTCATGTTAGGGCGTGTCTCAAGCAAGTTATTGGGAGGACCGGATGAAAGAAGTTCTGGCCGAATTGGAACACCGCCGGGAAACCGCCCGGCTGGGCGGCGGGCAGCGCCGGATCGATGCACAGCATTCCAAGGGAAAGCTGACGGCGCGCGAGCGCATTGAGATTCTGCTGGACGAGGGCTCGTTCGAAGAGTTCGACATGTTCAAGCAGCACCGCTGTACCGATTTCGGCATGGAGGAGCAGCATATACCGGGAGACGGCGTGGTCACCGGCTGGGGGACGGTCAATGGCCGGACCGTCTATGTCTTCTCCAAGGACTTCACCGTCTTTGGCGGTTCGCTTTCCGAAACCCACGCGGAAAAGATCACCAAGTTGCAGGACATGGCTCTGCAGAACCGTGCGCCGATCATCGGCCTGTTCGATGCAGGCGGCGCCCGCATTCAGGAAGGCGTTGCGGCGCTCGGCGGTTACGGTGAGGTGTTCCAGCGCAACGTTCTGGCGTCCGGGGTCATTCCTCAGATCTCCCTGATCATGGGCCCGTGTGCGGGCGGCGACGTTTATTCGCCCGCAATGACCGATTTCATCTTCATGGTGCGCGACACCTCCTACATGTTCGTGACCGGGCCCGACGTGGTGAAAACGGTGACCAACGAGACGGTCACGGCGGAAGAGCTCGGCGGGGCCTCGGTGCACACCACCAAGTCCTCGATTGCCGACGGCGGTTTCGACAATGATGTCGAGGCTCTCCAGGAAATGCGGCGGCTGATCGATTTTCTGCCGATGAACAACCAGGCGGACTTGCCCGAGCTGACCAACTACGACGATCCCGATCGGATCGACACCAGCCTCGATACACTGATCCCGGACAATCCGAACAAGCCCTACGACATGAAGGAGCTTGTCCTGAAGACGCTCGACGAGGGCGACTTCTTCGAGATCCAGGGGAGCTTTGCCAAGAACATCCTGACCGGTTTCGGACGTGTGGAAGGTCGCACCGTTGGCGTCATCGCCAACCAGCCGATGGTGCTTGCCGGAGTTCTCGACTCCGACGCCAGCCGCAAGGCGGCCCGCTTCGTGCGGTTCTGCGATTGCTTCGGCATTCCGATCGTGACCTTCGTCGACGTTCCGGGCTTCCTGCCGGGTACCTCGCAGGAATACGGCGGTCTCATCAAGCACGGCGCCAAGCTGCTGTTTGCCTATGCCGAGGCAACGGTGCCGAAGATCACGGTGATTACCCGCAAGGCCTATGGCGGCGCCTATGACGTGATGAGTTCCAAACACATCCGTGGCGACATCAACTATGCCTGGCCGTCTGCCGAAATTGCGGTGATGGGCGCAAAGGGCGCAGTTGAAATTCTCTACCGCTCGGAACTGGGCGACAAGGACAAGATCGCCAAGCGCACCAAGGATTACGAAGACCGTTTTGCCAATCCGTTCGTGGCGGCCGAGCGCGGCTACATCGACGACGTCATCCGGCCGCATTCAACGCGCCGGCGTGTCGCCAAGGCTTTGGCGCTGCTGCGTTCGAAGAAGGTGGAAATGCCCTGGAAGAAACACGACAACATCCCGCTCTGAGAAGCGGGCCTTAAACAGTGTTTCGTGAAGTTCGAGGGGCCGGATATTTCCGGCCCTTTCGTTTTAGGTCCGCACCCTAGTCCCAGCGGCTGAAGCCTCCGCGGGGGAACAGGGGTTCCTTGCATTCGTAGGCGACCGGGCACTTCCGGCTATCCCTTGTCTTGCCGTATTGGACGAACAGGACCTGATTGTAATCGCAGTAGCTCTGGTTCGAAACGAACATGGAATAGGTGTGCTGGCCGGTCGTGAAAACGACGGCGCCATGCTGCTGCACAAGGTTCTGCGCCTGAGCACATGTCATTTGCCTGAGATCCGGACGCGCTTGCGCTGCGCTTGTCAGGAAAATGCCGGCGAGGGCGACTGCTGCTGTCATGAGATGGCTTTTTCGCATACTTGCCTCCCTTTACTAAGGGCTGTGACCCGTTCAAAACGAGCCGTTGATATCGGCCACCAATGGTCATCAATCAAACCTCACGGCAAGGCTGGTGGCAAGGGCACGATGGCGTAATCGCTGCCTCAGGGATGTGATATCGGCCACAGACCGTTGTATTTTCGGGGCAAGAGATGAAGGTGCCTGACCGCAGGACGGAAATCCGGTGTGTTTCCGGGCCTGCCGAATGCTGGAGACCGGTTTCACGCAAGGAAAGAGTTTCGGGATCAGGTGCCTGAGTGGTTCTTTTTCCAATCGGTGGGGCAGGCCGGCCCCGGAAGGACCTGCTTCGCGCCTCTCAGCGAAAACCCGGCTGCCAGATCGTTCTCGAACTTGACCACAAGGGAATGCGAGGACCGCAGCATGTGCCAGACATAATCGAAACCGTCCGAGCAGGTCGGGCAATTTGTGTCGATATATCCCTGCTTGTTGACCTGCAACTCGAGCGCCTGCCGGTCAAGGACAAGCTTGACGCGCGAGAGTGGCCGCGGCGACTTGCCCTCGATCAGGACCTGCAGCAGCGTTCCGTTCAGCCGCCGCTTCGGGTTGCACCAGACGACAAAGCTGGATCCTTCGTTATTCGTGGTCCAGTAGCGATCAAATCCCTGGATCTTGTCGCTGTTCCATTTGTCGACCGACGTTGCCTGAGCGCTGCTTGAAAGAAACGAGGTGACAATGACGGCGATTGAAAGAAGCCTCTTCATGGTTTTCCTCTCACAAGCTCGGTAATTCTTGCAATCGGAATATTAAAAAACCCATAAAACCCGGAATTTCTCGTAAAGATTGATCGGAAAGCGTATGCGTTGCCACTTGTTGAATGCAGGTCCGCAAAACCACGTCTCGCCCTTTGGATAAGTTGCAAGGGGTCTGGGGGCAGCCTACAACTTTGGAAACTGATCCTTTGGGTGGAAATGCATGTTCTCGAAAATTCTTATCGCCAACCGGGGCGAGATCGCGTGCCGGGTCATCAAGACGGCCCGCCGGATGGGTATCAAGACGGTTGCCGTCTATTCCGATGCCGATCGTGACGCCCTTCATGTCGAGATGGCCGACGAGGCGGTGCATATCGGTCCCGCTGCGGCTGCTGAATCCTACCTGATTGCGGACAAGATCATCGCCGCCTGCAAGGAGACCGGTGCCGAGGCCGTGCATCCCGGCTACGGATTCCTGTCGGAGCGGTCGAGCTTTCCGGAAGCCCTTGCCAGGGAGGGGATTGTCTGGATCGGTCCGAACCCGCGTGCCATCGAGGCGATGGGCGACAAGATCGAATCCAAAAAGTTCGCCAACGAGGCCAGGGTCAGCACCGTTCCGGGGTACCTGGGTGTGATCGAGTCTCCCGATCAGGCAGTGCAGATCGCAGGGGAAATCGGTTACCCGGTGATGATCAAGGCGTCCGCCGGCGGTGGCGGCAAGGGCATGCGTATCGCCTGGAATGCGGAGGAGGCACGAGATGGCTATGTCCGCTCGAAGTCGGAAGCGGCCTCTTCGTTCGGGGACGACCGGGTCTTCATCGAGAAATTTATCGAGAATCCCCGCCATATCGAGATCCAGGTGCTTGGCGACAAGCATGGCAACGCGATTTACCTCGGTGAGCGCGAATGTTCGATCCAGCGGCGCAATCAGAAGGTCATCGAAGAAGCACCGTCGCCGCTGCTCGACGAGGAAACCCGCCGCAAGATGGGGGAGCAGGCTGTCGCGCTGGCCAAGGCGGTCGACTATGACAGCGCCGGAACGGTCGAATTCGTCGCCGGGCAGGACAAGAGCTTCTATTTCCTGGAAATGAACACGCGCCTGCAGGTGGAACATCCCGTTACAGAGCTGATCACCGGCGTCGACCTGGTCGAACAAATGATCCGCGTGGCCGCTGGCGAGGAACTCAGCCTGAGGCAGGACGATGTGAAGCTGAACGGCTGGTCCGTCGAAAGCCGGATCTATGCGGAAGATCCGTACCGGAACTTCCTGCCCTCCATCGGGCGTCTCGTGCGGTATAATCCGCCGGAAGAGATTTCCTCTGAAAGCCTGACCGTCCGCAATGACACCGGCGTGGTCGAAGGGTCGGAGATCTCCATGTTCTACGATCCCATGATTGCCAAGCTGGTGACCCATGCACCGACACGGGCGGAAGCGATCGATGCCATGAGCTCGGCGCTCGACGCCTTTTATGTCGACGGGATCCAGCACAACGTTCCGTTCCTGACGGCACTCATGAACCATCCGCGCTGGCGTTCCGGCGAACTGGCAACCAGCTTCATCGCCGACGAATATCCGGACGGATTTTTTCCCGCCGTACCGGACGATGATGCTTATTCGGTCCTGGCGGCGGTTGCCCTGTCCATGGGCGCGCTGGAACGCGAACGGCTTGACCATCTGCCGGGCCGCCTGCGGCCGCATTCCGGTGCCGTTCGGGAAAACTGGGTGATCAAGCTGGACAAGACCTATGTGCCGATCCGGCTGGCCGCAGGGTATCCGGGAACGCCGGTGGAACTGGATGTCGCCATCGGGGACGGCCCGGTGATGAACGTGGAATCCGACTGGTCACCGGGCGATGCGCTCTGGTCGGGCAAGGTCGGGTCCCGTCAGGTGACGGTGCAGGTCCGCAGCGTGACAGGCGGCTTCCGCCTCGACTGGCAGGGCTATTCGGTCCTTGCCAAGGTGATGACGCCGCGTATTGCCGAACTCGACCGCTTGATGCCGGAAAAACTGCCGCCGGACACCTCCAAGATGCTTCTGTGCCCGATGCCGGGACTGGTCGTCTCGATCGCGGTCGCGGAAGGGCAGGAAGTCAAGGCGGGCGAGCAGCTTGCGGTGGTCGAGGCGATGAAGATGGAAAACGTGCTGCGGGCCGAAAGGGATTGCGTCGTCTCCGCCATCAAGGCGGCGCCGGGCGACAGTCTGGCTGTCGATGCCGTGATCATGGAATTCTCGTGACGGCCTTTGCTTTGCAATGAATTGACAGGTTCTCTCCGGACCAGTTACAGCGGCTCGTAACCGTCAGGTTTCGAGCCGTTTCCTTTTGCCGATTGCCGGAGGCCCAATGCCCTATTCCACTGCCTTGTTCGATCTGGACGGAACCCTGACGGATCCTTTCGAGGGGATTACCCGCTCGATCCAGTTCGCGCTCGAGAAAATGGGGGCATTCGTGCCGGCTGCCGAAGACCTGCACTGGTGTATCGGGCCGCCGCTCTGGGAAAGCTTCAGAGTTCTGCTTGAGACGGAGAACCAGGAACAGCTCGACCAGGCCGTCGCCTTCTACCGGGAACGTTTCACGGTGACCGGCCTTTACGAAAACAACTTGATCAAGGGTATTCCGGAGTTGCTTGAGCGCCTTTGCGATGCGGGCGTGACGTTGCATGTCTGCACTTCAAAACCGCACGCTTATGCCGGCAAGATTGTGGAGCATTTCGGGCTCATGCCGTATTTCGGCAAGGTCTACGGATCGGAGCTCGATGGGACCCGCTCGGCCAAGTCCGAGTTGATAGCCCATATTCTTCAGGAAGAAGGGGCGGCTGCCGCGCAGACCGTCATGATCGGAGACCGCAAGCACGACCTGCTGGGCGCCAACGCAAACGGAGTGGCCGGAATCGGCGTATTGTGGGGCTATGGCAGCCGCGAGGAACTGTCGGCCGAACAGCCGGTGCTGATCGCGCAGGCGCCGGACGAGATCGCACGGCACCCAAACGGCTTCGCCCTGGCAGAAGCTTGACCGGCTAATTTACCACCGTGCGACTTGTCCAATACGCCATCCGGAATTGTTGATCTGCTAAACGGTTGCGGGACTTTGAGCGGAATGTTTAACTCCCGATTCAGATGATGGGCCTAACCATAAAGGCGCATACCTCTAATCAAGGCGGCATGAATGGGTGCAACGGCTACCGGGATTAATACGGTACCGTCCGGTGAGACGGTTGGCGTGGGGTTTTACGCACACTCCGGAAAGCAGCCTCCTGTTCTGCCCGCCGGTTATGATCTTCACCCGATCGACCCTTTCCTTCACGCTGAGATCAGTACCTTCCGGATTTGCCTGGTCGCAGCCGGATTGGACGAGCTTGCCAGTCTTCTGACGGAGGCTGTCTCTCTGCTGGGTGAGGATTGCGTCTTGATAGCCTGTCCCGATGAAGAGCCGGATGTTGGCCGTCAGGTCGAGTTGCTGGCTGCGGGCGCGGATGACGTGGCGCCTGCGTTTGATGCAGACCGGCTAAGCCTGGCGCTCAAACGGGCGGAGCGGGTTCTGGAACGTCAGGCGCGCCAGGGCCGGCGCCTCCGGAGCCTTTCCGCCGAGCGGGACAACCTGCAGGCGGCGATCGACAACCTGCCGTCACCGATCTTCTTCAAGAACCGCGCCGGGATCTACAGTGGCTGTAACAAGGCTTTCGAGCAGTTCATCGGGCTGCCGGCCAGCAAGGTCTGCGGTGCAAGCGTCTATGACGTGGCTCCGGAAGAGCTGGCAAAGGTCTATGAGGCTGCCGACGAAGAGTTGATGCAACGTGGCGGTGTGCAGATTTATGATGCCGAAGTCCGCTATGCGGACGGGGAACACCGGCACGTCAACTTCCACAAGGCGGTCACCCGGGACAAGCTGACGGGGGAAGTGAACGGCCTTGCCGGGGCCATGCTCGATATTACCGAACGCAAGCAGCTCGAAAAGCGCCTCAAGAGGGCCGCTGAACGGGATGACCTGACCAACGCCCTGAACCGGCGGCGTTTCTTCGAACTGGCCGGCGATATCGAGGCGAAAGCCCGCCGCCAGGCGACCAGTCTGTCGGTTCTGGTCCTGGACGTCGATCACTTCAAGCAGATCAATGACCATTTCGGCCATGCCTGCGGCGACGCTGCCCTGTGCCATCTCGTCAGGCTGCTGGAGACGGAAATCGTCGAACCGAACATTTTCGCGCGCGCCGGCGGCGAGGAGTTCTATTGCCTGCTCCGCGACTGCAAACTGCAGCAGGCTTTCGATTACGCAAACCGGATTCGCAAGAAGGTCGAGGAAGTTCCCTGTACCTTCGACGGCTTGGAAATCTCCTTCAAGGTCAGTATCGGGGTTGCCGACGTCGGCGTCGGCGAAAAGCTGAGCCAGGCGCTCATCCGGGCGGACCAGGCACTCTACCAGGCCAAGGAAGCCGGCCGGAACAGGGTCTGTACGGCCTGAAATCCGTAGTCCGGCAGCCCGACGTACCTGATGCAGTAACCCTGGAGTTTGCTTGGCCCCCAGGTATCCGAAGAAATGTTGCAGAATGTCCTCAATGGCTCCGCAATTCGATTGTTCTAACAAGCCATTGGTTGCCTGATGCCGGTCCCTGCGATAGGAAGTGCCCGGTTATTCACGCGAACCCGCCGGATCTGCGAGATGTGATTGAACAATGCACATAGCCAACTGAATGAAAGGGACGCTTTCGCGGACCCTT
>NZ_JBNKYW010000280.1:0-16296 GCF_050301095.1 Roseibium sp. | reverse complement strand
CTATGCGAAATCGCCCTCAGGAAAACCAAGACGCTGCTCCAGTCCTATCTCGGAGGCCGTATCGATGCCATTGTCGGCAACAAGACCTTCGAACGGATCCTGCATCTGCCGTATGCGATGCTTTCGGAAGCACCTATCGGCACACAGGTCATGCGGCTGCGATATTTCGACAGCGTCCGGGACATCTTTCAGAGCTCGGTTTTCAACGCCATTGTCGACATTCCCTTCACGCTGATTTTCGTGACGGCGCTCTTCCTGATCGGTGGTCCTGTTGCCCTGCCGCCGCTCGCCCTGTCGATAATCTATGTGCTCATGGCTGTTTACGTGCTGCCGAAGGTACAGCGCGAGGTTGCCGCTGTCGGCGAGCAAAAATCCAGGCTCAACAGCTTCATGATCGAGACATTCCGACATCAGCGCGCCCTGAGGAACCTTTCGGTCGAAGAGACTTGGATGGAGCGCTTTTCATCAATGTCGGCGAATTTCAACCGGCTGAATGTACATGCCCGAACACTCACGCATGTCCTGCAGACCGTTTCGCAGACGCTGATGACGATCTGCGGCGTCCTCGTGCTCGGAATCGGGGCCGTGATGGTCATGGACGGCGACATGAGCCTTGGTGCGCTGATTGCAACCATGGCCCTGACCTGGCGGGTGCTGAACCCGATGAATCAGGCCTTCCTGAGCATAACCCAGATCGCGCAGAGCCGGACGGTTATCGATCAGATCAACAACCTGATGAAGGTAAATCTGGAACGCGAACCCGGTCATTCTCCCAAGATCACGCGCGACATTCGCGGTGACCTCAAGTTCTCCTCTCTCGTCCTGCGCTATCCCGGAGCGACGGAAGCCGCTCTCAAGGGGTTCGACTTCACGGTCCGGGAAGGGGAGATGATTGCTATTACCGGTCCGAGCGGCTCGGGCAAAACGGCCTTGTTCCAGGCGATAACCGGCCTTTACCAGCCTCAGGTCGGTGCCATCCTGTTTGATGGTCTGGATGTGCGCCAGCTCGATCCCGCGGAATGGCGCGCCTCAATCGGCTATGCGCCGGATGATCTCGATTTCTTCTATGGAACCGTCAAACAGAACCTTCTGCTCTCGGAGCCGGGTGCTGACGACCAGCGTCTGTTAGAGGTAACGACACAACTTGGATTGCTTTCTTACCTCGAGGAAAACTTCGACGGTCTTCAAACACGGCTGAATGGCGAGATCCTGGAACAGATTCCAAACAACATGAAACAGCGCATCGTTCTGGCCCGGGCCTTCATCAAATCCGCGCCGCTGTATCTCTTCGACAATCCGGGCACCCATCTCGATTTCGAAGGTGACAGGAAGTTCATGGAGATGATCGGCGCCCTGCACGGAAAAGCGACGATCCTGCTCAACACGCAGCGCCCCAGCCACATGAAAATGGCTGACAGGGTCGTGGTCATGAAATCAGGACAGATCGCCATGGCAGGGCCGCCCGACCAGGTGGTGCCTGTGCTCATGGGGCAAACAGCTAAAGCCGGTTAGACAAGCCATCAGACGAAAATGCCGCGGCAAATCCGCGGCATTTCCCATAATTATCGGAACCTCCGGCCTCAAAGCACGGAGCGGACGGCCTTGACGGTGGCAGCAACTACACGATCGACTTCGCTTTCCGTAATGCACAGGGGAGGGGCAAAGCCCAGAATGTCTCCCTGAGGCATGGCCCGGCCGATGACGCCTTCTTTCAAAAGCGCGGAGGCGATCTGAGGTCCTACCTTTTTGGCAGGATCGAAGAAAGTTCTCGTTTCCCGGTCTTCGACGAATTCCACCGCGCACAACAAACCGTCACCGCGGATGTCGCCGACGTTGGCATGCTCCCCGAGTTCGGCCTTGAGCGCGTCCTTGAAATAGGCGCCAACCTTGCCGGCATTTTCAACGAGCCCCAGCCGATCAATCAGCTCCAGGTTGGCAACACCGGCTGCGGCACCAATCGGATGGGCGGAATATGTCCAACCGTGACCGATCGGACCGAATTCATCCGTTCCGTCTTCCAGCACTTTCCAGACCTTGTCCGAAACAATAGAGCCGGACAGCGGAGCGTAAGCGGACGTCAGGCCTTTCGCGATGGTGATGAAATCGGGTTCCATACCGAAATGATCTGATCCGAACATCGTCCCGAGCCGTCCGAAACCGGACACCACTTCATCCGCAATCAGCAGAATATCGTGCTTTTTCAGGATTGGTTGAATGGCATCCCAGTAACCGGTCGGTGGTGGGACGATACCGCCGGTGCCAAGGGCTGGTTCACCGATGAAGGCGGCAATCGTGCCGGCACCTTCCCGCTCGATCAGCGCCTCCAGTTCGGCCGCACAATAGGCGACAAAATCCGCTTCGGTCATGGAAAGGTCTTCACGGCGGAAGTAGTCCGGCGCCACCGTGTGGAGGACTTTGTCCAGCGGCAGGTCGAATTTCTTGTGAAAGAGCTCAAGGCCGGTCAGGGATCCGGTCATCAGTCCGGAACCGTGATAGCCGCGCCAGCGGGAGATGATCTTTTTCTTTTCCGGGCGTCCGAGAACGTTGTTGTAGTACCAGACCAGCTTGATGTTGGTCTCGTTCGCATCAGAACCGCCAAGACCGAAATAGACTTTGGACATGTGCTTGGGAGCGCGGTCCAGCACCATCTTGGCGAGCGTGATGGAAGCCTCCGTCCCATGTCCGACATAGGCATGGTAATAGGCGAGTTCCTTCGCTTGAGTGGCAATGGCTTCGGCAATCTCAGGGCGTCCATAGCCGACATTCACGCAGTAAAGCCCGGCAAAGGCATCTAGCAGCCGGGTGCCGTCCCGATCTTCAATGAAGACCCCGCTGCCGCCGGTGACGATCCGGTTCGGGCTTTCGCCGCGTGCATGCTGGGCAAGATGCGTCGACGGATGGAAAAAATTTTCCCGGTCCCAGGCATCCAGTTGGTCGTTCTTGAGCATGGTCATCCTCATGTTTTGGTTGCCGGGTTCAACTCCAGTCCCGGCAGACGTATTTGATTTCGGTAAAGGCCTCGAGACCGAAGCGCGCCCCTTCGCGGCCCAGACCGGACTGTTTCACGCCGCCGAAAGGGATCGGGTATCCGGTCACCTTGGTCCGGTTGACGGCGACCATTCCGTATTGAAGCGCACGGCTTGCCCGGTAAATCCGGCGCGGATCCCGGGTATGGAGATAGGCAATCAACCCATATTCACTGTCGTTGGCGCAGCGGAGTGCGTCATCTTCCGTGTCGAAAGGAGCGAGGGCCGCGACTGGACCGAAGGTCTCTTCGCGGAAAATCAGGGCATCAGAAGGCACGTCCGCCAGAACGGTGGGCAGATAGAAGAGAACGCCTTGCGGACCGCGCTCACCGCCGGTCAGAAGCCTGGCGCCCCTGGCAAGTGCGTCCTCAACCTGAGCTTCCTGTTTGGCGACGGCGCGCTCATTCATCAGCGGGCCAATGTCAGGATCTTCAAGCCCCGGCCCGATTGACAGGGCAGATGCACGGGCTGCGAAGGCCGTGCAGAACGCTTCATAGAGAGGCCGTTCAATCAGGAACCTGTTTGCTCCAAGACAATCCTGCCCGGACGTCGCGAACTTGGCAGAAATCGCCTGATCCACCGCGTGGTCCAGATCCGCATCCGCGAAGACGATAAACGGGGCATGGCCACCCAATTCCAGAACCAGACGTTTCACCGTGTCGGCACCCTGCCGGTAGAGGAGGCGGCCGACTTCGGTCGACCCGGTGAAAGACACGACGCGAACGCGCGGGTCCTCCATCCAGGGCTTGACGATTTCGGGAGCCTTTCCCGGAAGGACATTGAAGACCCCGGCCGGCAGGCCCGCCTGGTCGGCAAGCTCAGCCAGAGCCAGAGCGGAGTAGGGCGTTTCCTGTGACGGATGCACGAGGACCGTGCAACCGGCGGCCAGCGCAGCAGCCGCCTTTCTGGTGATCATGGCGGCCGGAAAGTTCCACGGGGTGATCAGCGCCGCAACGCCCAGGGGCTCCCGCCACACCTCCATTTCAGCGTCCGGCAGGTGGGATGTGATGCTCTCGATGTTCGGACGTTTTGCTTCTTCGGCATAAAACTGGATGAAGGAGGCCGCATAGTCGATTTCACCACGCGCCTCGGAAAGAGGCTTGCCCTGTTCCCGGGTCATGATCACCGCAAGGTCTTCCTTGTTTTCAAGGATCAACGCATGCCATTTATGGAGAAAATCGGCCCGTTCCTGGGGCAGAAGGCTGGCCCAGGCGCGAAAGGCCTGGGCCGCCATGTCGATTGAAGCGCGGGACTGTTGTTCTGTCAGGCAGGAGACTTCACCAAGTTCGCCCTGGTCGGAGGGGTCGGTGACCCTGAAGACAGATCCGTCCTCGGCATGATCCCACCGGCCGCCGACATACCCGAAACAACGCACCAGATGGCGGTTCCTGACTTGGTGAAAGAGAGATGTCTCAAGCGGCGTATCCGCAACAGTCACATTTTGCATGGCCTTGTCCCCGTCATTGACGGGAAAAGACTATCGCCGGATGCGGGAACGAAACGTTCGAAGGCAATCGCGGCTCGGAAAGAACCGTTCCTATTCGCCGTCATCCGGAGCGTTTTCTGCTTCGATCTGCCCGGCAAGAAGAGCGTCGAACGGCAATCCGGTATTTTGCTTCACCTGTTTGGTAACAACGTATGTGAAATAGCGCAGGATGCTCAAATCCCGGTCCAGCAACGCATCCATTAAGCGCTGGTAGCTGTCGATATCCCGGGATACCACCTGCATCAGGTAATCCATGCCGCCGCCGATCGCCCAGCAGGCCACGACTTCCGCGACATCTCCAACCGCCCGCTCGAACTTCTGGAAATGGGCTGCCTGATGATGTTCAAGTTCGACCATCACGAAGACCGTTACGAAGGGAACCAGCTTTCTGAGTGAGACTTCCGCGGAATAGCCCTGAATAATGCCTGCGTTTTCCAGTCGTTTCAGCCGTTTCCAGCAGGGGCTGGGACTGAGGTTGATCCTCTTGGCAAGGTCCGCCTTGGAAATGCGCCCCTCGCGGGAGAGCACCTTGAGAAGTTCGAGATCCCGTTCGTCCAGTTTCAACATGAAGGTCAGGCGCTTATCGTTATGCCGCTACCGGCTTTTGCAATCTTGCCGAGTGAAAAGGTGGCAATAGCTGTATCCTGAACTCCCGTTCCTGTCAGGTCGCAAACCGTGATGTCTGCTTCGCCGGTTCGTCCTCTTGCCTTGCCGCAGATCACATCGCCGAGTTCACGCAGGTTTCCGGTGTTGGACAGCAGACCGGTTTCGAGCGCTGTCCGCAATTCCCCGAGCTTTTCGCACTGGCTGATCCGGTCACAGACCAGAACGTCGGCGCGCGCCAGGATATCTGGTGCCAGCTCGTTTTTGTCCTCCTGATCCGAGCCCATCGCGGTGATGTGTAGCCCGGGGTGCAGGCACCCGGCATCCAGCAGGGCGTCCCTGGCCGGCGTCGTGGTCACGACAAGCTGGCTTTCCGCCACGAGTTCGTTCCGGTCCGTCACCGGCTGCACATCGAGCCCGGTTTCCGTTTTCATCTCCTTTGCAAGTCTGGAGGCCTTGACGCTGTCGCGCCCCCAGACCAGCACCCTTTCAATTGGTCGAACCTTTGCAGCCGCAATCGTCTGAAGTCGAGCCTGAACACCGGTGCCGAGGACACCCATGACGCGGGTGCTTTCCGGAGCAAGATGACGGGCGGCAACGGCGCCCGCAGCAGCGGTTCTAATGTCCGTCAGATAGCCGTTGTCCAACAAGACAGCCTGGACCAGTCCGGTCTTTGCCGAGAAAAGAACCATCAGACCGTTGAGACTTGGCAGACCGAGTGCGGGATTGTTGAAGAACCCGGGCGATACCTTGATAGCAAACCCGTCGAGGCCGGGCACATAGGCGGTCTTGACGTCAACCTCCGCATTTTCGTCCGGCAGCGCCATGGAAAGCACCGGCGGCATGACGACCTTCTCTGTTGCCAGCTTGGCAAAGGCGGTTTCTATGCAATCGATGACTTCCAGATCGAGGTCGATCGCCTTGCGAAGATCCGCTTCGGTGACGAGTTTGATTTCATGCGGCATAAGGCACTCCTTTCAGACGGAGGTCTCCAAGGTGGATGTCACGACCCGTGACAACTTTCGTGAATTCCGCCATGTCGACATTCCGTCCCGTGAGGATTGTGGCAATCGCTCCATTCTGTTGCGGCAGCTTGCCGGCAATCAAGGCGGCAATGCCGACCACGCTTGCGCCCTCCGCGATGTGGCTGTCTTCGTAATACAGCGTCTGTACCGCCCGGTAGATTTCTTCTTCGCTCACCAGGATAACGTCATCCAGCAACTTGCGGCACATACGGAAGGAATACCTGTTGTCGAGGCCGATACCCCCACCAAGTGAATCCGCGAGACTGGGCACCTCGGGCACCTCGACCGGATGATCGGCGTTGATAGAGGCATGCATCGCCGCCCCCCGGTCCATGGTCAGGCCGATGACCCGCACGGACGGCTTGATCGACTTTGCGGCCAGCGCGACACCTGCGGCAAGCCCTCCTCCGGAGAGGGGGACGAGCAAGGTTTCAATCTCCGGAAGATCTTCCAGGATCTCCAGTCCGATCGTGCCCTGGCCTGCAATGACAAAACGATCGTCGAAAGGAGAGATCTCAGTTACGCCAGGCTCCTTGCTCAAACGCCGGCATTCTGCAAGTGCCTCATCCTGACTGTCGCCGACAATCCGGATATCCGCACCCAGGGCCTTGATGCCGTCGATCTTGGTCTGAGGCACCAGGGAAGACATGCAGATCAGCGCCTTGAAATCGCGCGCCCTGGCGGCATAGGCAACTGACCGGCCGTGGTTGCCGGTGGAACAGCAGGTGAGGGTAGTCGTTCCGGCAGGCACATTCTCAGCGGCATTGGTCGCTCCACGCAGCTTGAACGCGCCCGTCGGCTGCATTGTCTCCATCTTCAGATAGAAGGGAACGCCTGACTTCTGTGTCAGAAAAGGTGAGGGCAGGAGCGGTGCACGGACAACTTTTCCCCGGATCGCCCTTTGCGCGGCGAATACGTCAGCCAGTGTCAGATCCATCATCCACTTCATGCCTCTGAATACCGGACCGAAAGACAGGATCGGCCGCGCCTGCCTATTTGTGTACAACTAAAACTTATTTTGCAAGAAGCAGGTCTGACAGGCTCTATTTTTCTTGCCTTCACTCGTGAGTTGATGATTACCTGTGTACAAATAACTCCTCGAGGACGAACGATGCCAGGACACGACCTTCCTTTCAGCAAAGCAGAATACGACCGCCGCCTGGAACTCGTCCGCAAGGACATGGCAGTTCGCGGACTGGATGTTCTCTTTGTCGAGGATCCCTCGAACATGGCCTGGATCACGGGATACGACGGCTGGTCCTTCTATGTGCACCAGGGTGTCCTTGTGTTTCTGGATACTGACCCGGTCTGGTGGGGGCGTAACCAGGATGCGAACGGAGCAAGACGCACCGTCTGGATGGATGATGACCATGTCGCCGCCTACGCGGACAACTACATACAATCAACGGAACGGCACCCAATGCAGGATCTCGCTGCTCTCATGAAGGCACGAGGGTATGGGAACAAGCGCGTAGGTGTCGAACTGGAAAACTACTATTTCTCGGCAAAGGCCTATCTCACCCTGAAAGAGGAGATGCCCAATGCCGCCTTCGTCGATGCGACCAGCATGGTCAACTGGCTGCGTGCGGAAAAGTCCGGCGAGGAACTTGTGTTCATGCGCAAGGCTGCCCGAATTTCGGAAAAAATCATGGACGGCGTCTTCGAACGCGTCCAACCCGGCATGCGCAAGGCAGACCTTGTCGCTGAAATCTACGCTGATGCCATTCGCGGCCTGGATGATGCATGGGGGGACTATCCCGCCATTGTGCCGCTCCTGCCGAGCGGGGCAGATGCATCCGCGCCACATCTGACATGGGACGGCCGGTTCATGCAGGAGGGGGAGGCGACCTTCTTCGAGCTATCCGGTTGTTTCCGCCGCTATCACGCTCCACTTTGCCGGACCGTATTTCTCGGCAAACCACCGCAATACCTGCTGGATGCTGAGAAGGCGCTCGTCGAAGGACTGGAAGCCGGATTGGAAACCGCGCGTGCTGGCAACATGGCGGGTGACATCGCCCGGGCGCTGGCAAAACCCCTTGAGGCCGCCGGTATCGAACGTGGTGCACGGGCAGGATATCCGATCGGCATTTCCTATCCGCCGGACTGGGGCGAGCGGACCATATCCATCCGCGTCGAAGATAAAACGGTTCTGAAACCCGGCATGACTTTCCATTTCATGCCGGGCCTGTGGATGGATGGCTGGGGCCTGGAAATCACGGAGAGTATTCTCATCAGTGAAAACGGTCCTGCCGAGTGTCTCTGCAACAGGCCGCGCGAATTGTTTGTGAAGCCGTGAGCCTTTCATGACAGACGCGCTTCTCAACCGCACGCTTGCCATTCTGGACCGTCTGATCGGATTTCCAACCGTATCCACAGACAGCAACCTTGACCTGATCGACTATGCCACCGCGCTTTTGCAGGACTGCGGGGCCAGGGTGCGGGTCTCAAGGGATGCAACCGGCAAAAAGGCAAATCTGTTCGCAACGCTCGGGCCTGATGCCCCGGGCGGCATCGTGCTGTCCGGCCACACGGACGTCGTTCCGGCGGACCCTGACGAATGGTCCGGTGACCCGTTCCGTATGCGGGAGGCGGACGGACTGCTTTATGGTCGAGGCACATGCGACATGAAAGGTTTCATTGCCGCGGTTCTGGCAAAAGCGCCGGAATACGCGGTACTCGGATTGAAGCGGCCGTTGCACATTGCGCTCACATACGACGAGGAAGTGGGATGTTTCGGAGCCCGCCACCTGATTGAGGAGCTTGAAAAGGAAAGCAACCGCCCGTCAGTGGCCATCATCGGTGAGCCGACCCAAATGCGCGTCATCGAAGGTCACAAGGGCTGTTATGAATATACGACCTCCTTTCACGGAACGGACGGCCACGGCTCGGAGCCCGACAAGGGGGTTAACGCCATTCATGTGGCGGCACTTTTCATCTCGCGAATGATGCAAATCGCAGAAACCATGAAGACGAAGGCGGGGCCGGACAGCCAGCGCTATTCACCGCCATGGACAACCCTTCAAACCGGGCGAATTGAGGGCGGTTCGGCGCGTAACGTCATCGCCCGTCACTGCGCGGTGGAATGGGAAATGAGGCCTGTCAGGCAAGAAGACGCCAGGGAAATCAAGGCAGCCCTGAATGCTTATTGCCGGGACGTTCTACTTCCTGAAATGCAGGCGGTCTGCCCCGATGCGGACATCGTGACAGAAGTCATTGGCGAGGTTGCCGGTCTCGCGGTCATGCCAGAAAACGAAGCCCGGGATATCGTTACCATCCTCACGGGTGCGAATCTTTGCGATGTCGTGGCTTTTGGCACGGAAGCAGGTCTCTTTCAGGCACTCGGCATGTCAGTGGTCGTATGCGGCCCCGGCTCCATTTCCCAGGCGCATCAACCCGACGAATATGTCGCCATCGATCAGGTCGTAAAATGCCTTGCAATGCTGACCGGTCTGGAGAGGACGTTGCGGCAGGGCAAATGACGGAGATCGCAAACGTGGCATCGGCTGATGTAGCCTTGCAGCTTGACCGGGCGTCGAGCGCCCAGGAGCGTTTCAGGATCATGTACGAGGTTTTGCGCGACCGGATCTGCATGCTTGTCTATGCGCCCGGAACGCAACTCGGAGAAGAGGCTCTGGCGGCCGAATTCGGCGTCAGTCGCTCGCCGCTGCGCAAAGTGCTGCAGAACCTGGAGGCAGACGGCCTTCTGCTATCACAGCAGGGTATCGGAACTCTGGTGACAGACATTGATGTGGACGAACTTGAGCAGGTTTACCGGCTGCGCATGGAACTCAACGAGTTGACAGGACGTCTGGCGCCGGCCTCGATTGACGCGCGATTACGGGCACTTTTTGAGGAAATGCATAAGAGATCGGTGGCCTTGCGCGGAGAGCCTGCAAGGGAATCCTTTGCCAGGCTCAACATCGATTTCTTCCATGCTTTCCAACAGTTGACCGAAAACCAGCCTTTGAAGGAAGTTTCCGAACGGCTGTTTTACCAGACTTGCCGAATCTGGCTGAAAATGATTCCGAGCATGACCCTGGAAAACGAAGTCGATATCTTTTGCCGGGAAATCGAGGAAATTTGCAGCGCGGTCGCTCTGGGGGATGTCCTTGCGGCCGCAATGATCCGCAAAGCGCATTTGTCGATGGGCTTTACCCGGCTGAGGTCGCACCGGCAGGGTCCCTGACCGGATTGTGGTCCGGTTTTGTCGCGATTCCATGGTTCTGTGCCGCTCCGTCTGGTTGCCATGACAGGCAAATCGACATATTGTTGCCGCGTTTGGTGCCAGAGCGAATGCGAAGCATTCCGGCCTAACAGGGAATTTGGAAGGGCAGACCCAAATCGGGTGCCCGGAGCCAAAGCCGCCCCCGCGACTGTATGCGGATAGCGCGCAACCGGATGGCCACTCACTTCATGTGGGGAAGGCGGCTGCAAGCTATGACCCGCGAGCCAGGAGACCTGCCGAACGGTTATCAACCCTCCGTCGGGTGTGACGGCAAGGAGTAAAGACATGACGACACTTACACAATCTTCGACGAGCACGATTGGCGCGAAACTGGGTTCGATCGCTCTCGCCGCTTTCCTTGGGCTTGGGATCATCGCGATTGCCGGCCATGGGCAAGCGCATGTTCTGCATGACGCTGCCCATGATGTCCGTCACGCGACGGGCTTCCCCTGCCACTAAGATGTACACAAAAGTCTTTTCCAGCGCCTTGATCGCTGGTGGAGCGGCGGGCCTGCTTGCAGGCCTGCTCCAGCTCCTCTTTGTCCAGCCCGTCCTGCTCCATGCGGAGCTCTACGAGGCCGGTACTCTTGTGCATTTTGGCGCGGACTCAATGGCTTCGACTCACCAGGAGCTTCCCGCCCTTGAGTTTGGCCGCGACGGTCTGAGCATTCTCTTCAGCATGCTGGTCTATTGCGGATATGCCTTGGTGCTCGTTGCCGCCATGGCGCTCTCCGAAATGCGCGGTGCTGTTCTTAACGGCAGAACCGGAATTTTGTGGGGGATCGCAGGCTACGCTTGCTTCCAGCTTCTTCCCGCATTCTCGCTGGCGCCGGAAGTTCCGGGTGTTGCGGCTGCCGATGTTTATGACAGGCAGGTCTGGTGGGCCGTCACCGTCATCGGTTCAGCCGTGGCGCTGTGGCTGATCGCCTTCTCTCACAACTGGCTGTCGTGGGGTGTCGCTGCCCTGATGTTGCTGGCTCCTCATCTCTATGGGGCACCGGAGCCTGATTATTTCTTCGGCCCGGTGCCGCCGGAACTCAGCGCACTTTTTGCAGCTCGTTCTCTCGGAACAGGCTTCATTGTCTGGTCGGTGCTCGGGTGCATCGGCGGAGCCATCTGGCACCGGTCCGCGAGCAGCGAAACGCAACAGGTGACCGCCTGAGGCAGAACAGAAGGACGCGGCTCCGGCCACGTCTTTCAAACCGCGGGTATGCGGCCCGCCAGGCACAGTCTCAACCGGCCGCAACCCCTTGCATCCTCGATCCATCCATTCGGCGCTTCCAGATAGACGCGGCAGGTGGCGATGATGTCCGGCAGGTCATCCGGCAACTTGACCGATCCGAACAAGAACGACGCGCTTTCCTTACCCGTTATTGCCAGGGCTTGTGGCCGGCTGCATACGCCAAGGCAAGAAACGCTTTCCACGGTGATCCGCTCCGCAAGGCCTGCGTCCTTCAGGGCCGCGGCAATTGCGGTGACACTGACTGAATGTGCAGGAGCGTCAGCGTCCTCCGGCTGGCAGGTATTGCAAAGGAAAAGCCTGAAGTCAGTCATTTCTTCCCATTTGCAATTACTCCAGTCATCGGTCCGGGGGAGCCTTGGTCGCAGCCCTGGTCAGTCAGTTGGGAGCACAACCGCCTTGCCAGAAGAAACGCGTTCGTCTCGTGCTTTGGCCGCATGCTCCGATGTACGTAGTTGATACAGGCTTGCCCGCAGTGCAAGCAACTGGCGATACTGATTTTTGAATTTCGATACGCATCTCCTCCAAACGAACTCGTTGTCACATGTCTTTCAAAACGCTTCTTGCCATAACCGGATACGAAACCGCTCTGGACAGTCTTGGTTTTCTGATGACTGTAACCCGGACATTCGATGCACATTTGACAATCCTCAACATCGGGGAGGTCCCGATACTTCCCATCTATGGGTATGGCGGGCAGGGCTATGCGGACATATGGCTCAAGGACTGTGATCAACGGAAAAACGAGCTTCAGGCGGTGTCTGAGCAAGTCGAGGCGCGATTAAGTCAAGAGGGTTTCTCCTCCGATGTACGCTCTTGCCTGGCCTCCTCGGAACGGCAGGACAATCTTGTCGCGCGCCACGCCGTCTACTGTGACCTGGCCATCGTGCCTCGTGCGTCCGGGCAGGAAATGACGGCATTGGAGAAACAGGCGATCGATGGTGCCCTGTTCGATTCCGGCAGACCTGTTCTCTATGTACCGAAAGACAGCGGTGATCGCGCCATAGGCAAACGGATCGCAATCGCGTGGAATGCGCAGCGGGAAGCCGCCCGTGCCGTATCCGATGCCCTGCCGTTTTTGAGTGGTTGCGAAGAGCTCCATGTATTCCTTGTTGACCCGCAGGTGGGGGATAACGAACACGGTGAAGATCCGGGCACGGATATTGCCCTTGTACTGTCCCGTCATGGACTAAAGGTCAGCGTGCAGAACATCGCGTCGGCAGGCCGCCCCGTCTCCGAAGCGCTGCGCGCCATGGCCGGTGAATTCGAAATCGATCTAATGGTGATGGGCGCATACGGTCATTCCAGATTGCGTGAGAACATCCTGGGAGGAACCACGCGGGAAATGCTGGAAAACAACGAGATCCCCTTGTTCCTGTCCCGTTGAAGTCTACAGCAAGCCGGACAGGAAGGATCCGGCTCGCAAAAGGCTGTCCGGCGCGCCCATACGAAGGGCAGGAGCGAAATCAAATGGAGGATGATGGATGCCATGTCCTACAGGTCCATCCTTGTTCAGATCGATATCGATGCCCCGTCCAGGCGACACATCGAGCTTGCGCGGAAACTGGCCCGGAGCTTCGAAGCCAGCCTGATCGGCTTTTGTGCCTGCGATACCTATACGCCCTCTGCGGTGGCTTCCGAGGGAGGTTTCGAAGCCCAGTTCTATACGCACCAGATGGATGATATCGGACGGCGCCTCGGGAATGCCCGAACAGTTTTTGAGAAGATCGCCGGAGACGGCGAAAATGCGTCCTGGCGGGGCCTGACGGGCGATCCGACATTGCTTTTGGCGACACACGCCCGTTCCAGTGACCTGATCGTCTGCAGCACGGATACACATGACGTTCTTGCGGACGGCTATCGCTCGGTCGATATCGGCAGTCTCCTGCTTTCAGCCGGCAGACCGGTCTTCCTTCCAGGCAACGGCCAGGAAACCACGCAAATGGAACGTGTCATGGTATGTTGGAGGGATACGCGAGAGGCTCGCCGCGCTCTGTCGGACAGCCTTCCGTTTCTCAAGCGGGCCTCGAACGTTCTCCTGACAACGGTAGAAGAAGACGATCGTGATCGCCAGGAGGAAGGCCTGAAGGACGTTGAACGCTACCTGACCGGTCACGACATAGCTGCAGAAACAAGAATTGTCCCAAATTCCGGATCTGTCGGTGTCTCCCTGGCGAATGCCGCGAGGGAAACGCAGGCGGACCTCGTCGTCGCCGGGGCTTTCGGCCACAGCAGGTTGCGGGAATGGGTGTTCGGCGGCGTGACGCGTTCGCTGATCGCGGACACGTCGGTTCACAGGCTTTTTTCGAATTGAAAGAACACTTCCCACTCGAATGGCCAAGGGTCGGCAAACGCAGAACGAGAGGAGACCGGCTCCTGAAACGATGGAGGCAGGGCCGTGAAATTTGAAGATCGTACCGATGCCGGAAAGCAGTTGGCAGCCGCGCTGAAAGATTTTCTTGAACAGGACGTTGTGGTTCTGGCGCTGCCGCGAGGAGGCGTCCCGGTCGCTCGGGAGGTCGCCAATTACCTCAAGGCCCCGTTGGACCTTTTGCTTGTCCGCAAACTGGGCGTTCCCTGGCAACCGGAACTGGCCATGGGAGCGGTTCTGGACGGCAACCCTCCGATTGTCGTTCGCAATGAGGATGTCATACGTCAGGCCGCGGTCTGCGAAGCGGATTTCAACTCAGTCCGGGACCGGGAACTCACCGAGATAGACCGGCGGCGGCAACTCTATTCAACCGGACGTCCACCAATCGACGTGACCGGCCGCATCGCGTTGATCGTGGACGACGGTGTCGCGACAGGGGCGACGGTCAAGGCTGCGATAAAGGGATTGAGAAAGCTCCATCCGGAAGCGGTTGTCGTTGCCATTCCGGTAGGGCCTCCCGACACGGTCTTCGACCTTCGCAAACTGGCTGACCGTGTCGTCTGCCTTCACGAGCCGGGTTCTTTCGGGGCCATCGGATATTTCTATCATGACTTTGCGCAGTTGAGCGACGAGGAGGTTATCGCTTCGCTCGAGGTCGGGAAGACGACCAATCAAACCGGATCCGGCGGTTAAATTGTCCGACTGGACATCTTCAGAACCTGACAACCTGATGGGGGCCTACATATTCGACCTTCATTCCGAATCTCCGGGCCGCACTGACAAACATGTTGACGTTGCTCAGGTCATCGGTGATGAGCGTCTCTTCACCGGCAAAGGTCGTGGTCCGCATCCTTTCACGGGCCCAACGGGATGCCTCGGGGGAAAGGATAGCAATCTGCCATTTCGTGTTCTTGAGATGTGCAACGCGAAAATCCGGTTTCCAGGAGCCCTGTTCATCCCAACAATCCGTTTCCGCAAATCCTGCCAGAGCACTCATCGCTCCTAAGCCTCCTCGTCTGCAACCAGCTCCTCACCGGTTGCGGCGACATAAGAGCGTGCACCGTGCAATGTCCTTGATGAAGGTCAAACGTGAAATACAGTTAGTTGCCTTAGCGGCAATTAGGCGCGGCAAAAAGCGACGCCTTCGACAAATCGGTCTTCAAACCGGGTTGGCGACTAGCACAGGCAAAGCAGGTCAAATATCTGCAAGGTTTTGACAATCCTCAAATTGCCATGGCAAGATTCCCTGGCGGCAATCGGCGCTATTAGGGGATTGAATGCAATCCGGCGCTCCGACGTCCGACGTCCGGTTCGGCTCCGACTGTTAAGGATATCTTGGGCAAAGGTGGCATGGAAACGGGCGCCCGTCATCTGACCAGCGGGGGGGAATGGTGGTGAGGGACCATAATAAGCGGAGGACGGGTTCGACGCGCGCATTTCTGTCGGTGGCAGGCCTGGCACTAGCCTTTCAGTCTGTTCCTGCACGAGGCGATGATGTCCGGACCATTGATGAACTCATCGTAGAACAGAATTCGATCGTCGAGCGTTACACGCCTCCGCCCGAAGGCGGTCGGGTCTCTGTTCGCGTGGTGCCGGCGACCCGTCTTCCTGCCGGCGCCGATCCAAACCGGCATGTCTTGCTGAAGCAGGTTCGCACCGAGGGGGCAACTCTCTACCAGGACATAGACCTGCAACCGCTTTGGACGGACAAAATTGGTCAGAAGATAACGCTCGGAGATCTGGCGGACCTGACGGAACGGATCGAACAATTCTACCGGGACCGGGGAACCTTCGCCCAAGTGCTGGTGCCTGCGCAGGATTTCTCGACCGGTTCTGTCAGGATCGCCATCTATGACCAAAGCTACATCTCCACGGTGGAAACTACCGGCGATGCCATTGCCCTGAGGACCCGTCTTGCGCCTTATGTCGAGCGCATCGTCCGAATGCGGCCGATCAGGGTTGCAGAAGTCGAACGCGTGCTTCTATTGATGAGCGACATCTCCGGCATGGACATCACGGCCATTTTGCGCCGCCCGGATATCGCCGGCGAGGGGGGCTCAATGTCCCTGGAAATCAACTTCCGGCGACATCAGGCGAGAGTCTCCCTGGACAATTCCGGTTCGGAAGAAATCGGCCCGCTGATGCTCTTCGGTTCCTACCAGGTCAATGACGTACTAGGTGCCTTCGAGGCCACCAAACTGACCGCGGTCACCGTGCCCAACAGTCCGCAGGAATTGATCCTGGCCAGCATCAGTCAACAGGTTCCAATCGGATACGACGGCTTTCTTGTCGGCTACAAGATTGCCGGAACGATTGCCCA
>NZ_JBNKYW010000279.1:0-16855 GCF_050301095.1 Roseibium sp. | reverse complement strand
GGGTGTCATCCCGGACAAGCGCAGCGCAGATCCGGGGCCTAATCGCCTCAGGGTTCGCACAAACGGTAGCCGGATGTTTCAACGCTTCATTTCAAGAGGAAGCACCCTGGAAATGAGTGGGCCCCGGGTCTGGCTATGCTCGCCCGGGGGGACAGTAGGAAAAATCGGCAATCAATCCCGCTTCGATGTCTCGTAGCGCGCCGAAAGCTCGTAGTAGTCGTTGAAGCCGATGCGCCGACGGAGGTCTGAAAAATCCATCAGGTCCGGCGCTCGGTCTTCGTCCGACTTGAGCTGCTCCAGCGTTTTCACCATCGCCTTCATGGCGCTGGCCATCAGCGTCAACGGATAGGCGGCGATCGCAAAACCGATGTCCCGAAGCTCCTTGTGCGAGAGTTCCGGGGTTTCGCCGCCCTCGACGATATTGGCCATCTTCGGCCCCGGCAGCTCCCGGCAGATTTCTTCCATCTCGGTAACGGTTTTGGGTGCCTCGACAAAGAGGATATCCGCGCCGAGTTCCTTGAACTTCGCAGCCCGCTCGATGGCTTCGCCCAGGCCGTGGTCGTGGCGCGCGTCGGTGCGGGCAAGGATCAGGATATCGGCGCCCTCTTCCTTGGCATCCTGGGCCGCCCGGATGCGGTCGAAGGCTTCCTGCCGCGAAACAACCGCCTTGCCGGGCGTGTGGCCGCAGCGCTTCGGCGCAAGCTGGTCCTCGATCATGACCGCCGCCGCGCCCGCCTTGGCGAAACCGGTGACCGTGCGCCGGACATTCATGGCGTTGCCATAGCCGGTGTCGCCGTCGGCGATCAGCGGAATACGAACGGCATCGGCAATGTTGCGCGCCTGGTCGAGCACTTCCGCGTAGGACATCAGACCCAGGTCCGGCTGACCGATCCGGGAAGCCGATGTGGCAAAGCCGGACATGAAGGTGAGATCGAAGCCCGCCTGTTCGATCAGCTTTGCTGACAAGGCGTCGAAGCAGCACGGCATGACATGGAGCTTGTCCTGCGCCAGCAGCGCACGAAGGGTTTCGGCCGGAGACGGCATTACGTCAGATCCTCAGAACTTGAAGGGAATATAAAGGGCGAGATCGGTCCAGAGGTAAAGGATCACCACCGAGACCAGCATCAGCGCCAGAAACGGCAGCACCCCGCGCGAGACGTCGCCGAGACTGGACTTCGCCACCGACTGGATCACATAGAGGTTGAGCCCGACCGGCGGCGTAATCAGCGCGCATTCCACCATCACCACCATATAGACCCCGAACCAGATGGGGTCGAAGCCCAGCGCCATCGCCGCCGGCAGCAGGACCGGCGTCATGATCAGCACCATGGAGAGCGCCTCGAAGACAAGGCCCATGATCAGCAGCACGACGGAGACGACGATGATAAAGGCGAGCGGCGTGTCGATATTCTGGCCGATGAAGACCGAGATCTCCTGCGGGATCCTGTAGAGCGTGATCGCCTTGCCGAAGACCTTGGCACCGGCCACAATCAGGAGGATGGCAACGGTTGTTACCGTGGAATCATAGGCAGCTTCCTTGAGCGCTTTCCAGGTCAGTGTGCGCAGGAGAACGCCCGTGATCAGTAGCGCGGTGGCAAAACCGATGGCGGCCGCCTCCGGTGGCGTGGCAATGCCGGAATAGATGACGCCGATCACGACCAGTGCGAGGGCGATCGACGGCAACGCCCGCACGGTGCTCCGGAAACGCTCGTCCCAGCTTGCCGCCGGTTCCGGCCGGTAACCGCCGAACCAGCGCGCATAGATCATCGAGAAGGCGATGAAGAACACGACCAGCAATATGCCCGGGCCGATCCCGGCCAGGAACAGCGCGATCACCGACTGCTCGGTCACGAAGCCGTAGACGATCATCGGAATGGACGGCGGAATGAGAATGCCGAGCGTCCCGCCCGCCGCCAGCAGGCCGTAGACGAACCTGCGCTCATAGCCCCGCTTGATCATTTCGGGAATGGCGACGGTGCCGATGGTCGCTGCCGTCGCAACAGAAGATCCGGAAATTGCCGCGAAGATGCCGCAGGACAGGATTGTCGCCACGGCCAGTCCGCCCGGCCAGTGGCCGACCCAGGCATGAACGGCGGCGAAAAGATCCCGGCCGACGCCGCCTTTCAGCAGAATATTGGACATCAGCAGGAACAGCGGCACCGCCAGAAGAATGAAACCGTCCAGCGTGGAAAGGATTGCCTGTGGTGCCATGAGCGGGGAAAACCCGCCAACGACCAGCAGGGCAAGGCCGAGCCCGCCGAGCGCAAAGGCCACCGGCACCCGGATCAGCAACAGGGCGAAGAGGACCGCGAGAATGAGAAGGGTGGTCATTCCATGATCCTCCCCTCGCCTTCCCCTCTCGGGGGAACGCGGCCGGTCTCGATCAGGGCCTGGAGGAACAGGAGCGCAAAGCCGATCGGGATGGCAAGTTCGGACACCCAGGTCGGCAGGTCCAGCATGGAACCGGTCGTGCGTCCGCGCTCGAAGGAATCAAGGAAAATGCCGGCCCCCTTCCAGGTGACGCCGGCGCTGAATGCGGCGATCGCAAGCATGGCCAGCAGGTGGCACAGCCGCCGCATGCGCGGGCCGAGCTGATCCGTCAACGCGTCCACCGCGATATGCTGGCCTGTCTTCAACAGCCAGGGCATCGCCAGCATGGTTCCCCATATCAGGCAAAGCTGGGAAAGTTCGGCGGCCCAGATGGTCGGCGCGACGAACAGGTAACGCGCCAGAACCTCATAGGTGAGCATCAGGCCGGCAAAAACAAACAGCAGCGCGGCTGCCCAGGCGAGTGCCTGCAGAAAAAGAAGAAACGTTCTCATGGGATCGTCGGACGGTTGGGCAGGAAGCAGCCGGAAACGGGAAACGGGCACCGGCGGAGCGATGCCCGGAAGGGAGAGCGGCCGGAAACCGGCCGCTCTTGTAGTGTCGACGCGAAGAAACCCCTCAGAGGCCCTTGGCCGCGTCCATCACCTTCTTGCCGAGATCGCCGGCCTTTTCCAGGTAGGTGTCGTAGACCGGCTGGCTAACGGACTTCCAGGCAGCCATTTCATCCGCCGTCGGCGTGTAGACCGTCATGCCGTTTTCCTTCGCCGCCTCATAGGCCGAAGCTTCGATCGAGGACATACGGTCGCGGACGTCGGCTTCAGCCTTCAGGGCCGCGGCCTGGATGATTTCCTTGTGCGCCTCCGGCAGGCCGTTCCAGAAATCCGTGTTCACAACAACGATGAACTCGATGTCGGCGTTGTTGGTCACCGTGATCGTATCCATCACTTCCCAGAGCTTGCGGGACTTGACGCCGGAAATGCCGGTCATGCCGATATCGACGGTCCCGCGCTGGTAGGCCAGATATTGTTCCGATCCGGAAATCAGCGTCGGTGCACCGCCGGCAGCGGTCACGAAGTCGCCAAGGGTCTTGCCGAAGACACGGACCTTCTTGCCCTTCAGGTCGTCCGGCGTCTTCACCGGTGCGTCCTTGGACAGCATGATCGCGCCGCCATAGGCCTGCCACCACAGCACGGTGGATCCGGTTCCCTTGATGGCCTCGTCCAGCGGACCGCGCACGGCGGATCCCGGCGCAACGGCGGCCCGGACCTTTTCTTCCGTGTCGAACAGGAACGGCTGATAGAAGATATCGACCGCCGGAATGTCGCCGACATAGCGGGTCAGCGAGGCAACGCCCATTTCAATGGCGCCGGACCCGACGGCCGCCGGAACTTCCTTGTCCTTGTAAAGTTGAGCGGAATCATAGATTTCCACCGCTATATCGCCGTTTGAGTTTTTCTCCACTTCTTCCTTGAAGAGTGTCAGATTCTGACCCAGGTGGCTCTTGAGCGGCAGCTGAAGCGAGATGCGAAGCGTGGTGTCAGCGGCATTGGCCGACCCGGCGGCAAGACTGATTGCGAGGGCGGCTCCGAGCGCCCAGGAAAATGGTTTCATAAATTCCTCCCTGAATTTAGGAGGGTACTCTGACAAACCGGCCGGTAGTGGTCAACAAGGACCGACACACGTACTAGTTAGAAAAATTCAACTGTCTTTTTAGGTACTTGGTACCCGGGACCGTCAGCTCCTTGCATTTTGCATTGCACAAGCCGATAAAAAGACCTTCCGTCAATCTCAACTGCCGGTCTGACAGCCAACCGTCCCGGATGCTCGGTACATGAATTTTCGAACCATCGCGCTTCCCATCGGACGTTTGCTCCTGCTGATTTCCCTCCTGATGATCATCCCGGCAATCGCGGACGTTTTCGCGGAGAATCCGGACTGGCAGGTTTTTCTCGTCTCGGCACTGGTGCTCGGTACGGCCGGCGTTTTGATGACGATGGCCTTTCATGGCGAAAATCCGCCGGAAAATTTCCGCGAAGCACTTATTTTCGTGAACGCCGCCTGGTTTGCCTTTTCCTTTGCCGGGTCCATTCCCTTCTTCTTCAGTGGTCTCGGCATCAATTTTACCGATGCGTTTTTCGAAACCGCCTCGGGATTGACGACAACCGGATCGACCATTCTGACGGGGCTCGACCATTTGCCGCCGGGCATTCTCCTGTGGCGCGCGCTGTTGCAATGGATCGGCGGCATCGGCGTCGTGGCTATCGGCATCTGGCTGCTACCGGGTCTCAGGGTCGGTGGAAGCCAGCTGTTCTCACTGGAATCTTCGGAAAGCACGACAAAGCCCTACGGTCATGTCGGGCCGTTCGTCTACCGCCTGCTGGTCCTCTATGCCGGACTGACGCTTAGCTGCCTCGCACTTTATCAGCTTTGCGGCATGGATTTCTTCGACGCCGTGGTCCATGCCATGACCACGGTTTCCACCGGCGGGTTCTCGACATCGGATCAGTCTTTCGGCCAGTTTTCCGGAACCTCGGTCTATTGGGTGGCAACGGTCTTCATGCTGTCCTCCAGCTTTCCGTTCCTGTTCCTGATCCGAAGCATCGAGCGGCGGCAGGCCGGCAGCGATGCTCAGATCCTGCTGTTGCTGATCATCGTCACGATTGCTTCCTTCAGCGTTTTCCTTCTGGAACGTTTCATCGTTCTGGACACGCCCTTCCACATGTTCACGCTGGCCACCTTCAACGTGGTGTCCGTCATTACCACCACCGGCTACGCGGCAAACGACTATCTGCAGTTCGGCCCGGCCGTTGTGGCGATCTTCTTCGTGCTGACCTTTTTCGGAGGCTGCAGCGGCTCTACTTCGGGCGGCTTCAAGATGTTCAGGGTCGCCATCCTCACCAGCTACGTTCAAAGCCTGCTCCGCCGGCTGATCCGGCCGCACCGTGTGCTGGAACCCAAGTTTCAGGGCCGTAGAGTGTCCAATTCGGTCCTGGAGGGGATTCTGGTCTTCGCGGTTCTTTATGCCGGCGCTTTCGCGGGCTTCGCGATCGTCTACATGATGCTGGGTCTCGATCCCATCACCGCGCTCAGTGCCTCTATCACGGCGCTGGCCAACGTCGGCCCGGGTGTCGGCGACACGATTGGCCCCTCCGGCACATTTCAATCCCTGCCGGATCTCGCAAAATGGTTCCTGGCAATCGAAATGATCCTGGGCCGCCTTGAGATCCTGGCGGGCATCCTGATCCTGACGCCGGACTTCTGGCTCGAGTAGGCTGGGGTACGGCCCCAAGAGATTGTACGTCCAGATCGATCAGGAGGTCGCCGATCGGGCTTTGAACAGCGGCGTCAAAACCTTTGCGCCATGCACCACACCACAAGGGCAAGACAACGACGTGGCGAACAAAATCGCCTCGGCCAAATGAATCAATAAGATCGGACCACGCTCCAGGGCAACAAAACCACCGCCGGCGTGACCGGTCCGGCGGTGGTCTGTGAGCGGAATGCGCTCAACTCAGGCTGTCCCGCCGCCGGGGCAGCCTGAAGCCGGATTACGGCTGTACGGTAGCGAACTCGTCCTGATCCAGCAGGTTGTCCTGGTTGGCATCCGCCGCCTTGAACGCCTCTTCGGTAAAGGTCGGCACCGCCGCCGTGATTTCCTCGAAACTCACGAATCCATCCTGGTTGCTGTCGACCGCCTCGAAAGACATGCCCTGTGCAAGCGCTGCCGTGGAAACGGTGAAAGCACCGACGAGAAGAGCAGCAGTAAGACGTTTGGACATGATTTGACCTCCAACTGTTTGGGTTTGGTCGTTCTGTTCCGTCCATTCGAAAGGCCCCTGCGACCCGACGAACCGGAACGGGGCGGACTGTGCTGCCGGATCGCGTCCGTCGAAGGGCTGCTCTTGGGAAAGGTCGCGGCATTGTTGTGACTGACGAGGCCGATCGGTCACCTGCGGGACAAAATACTGTCATTTTTGACGATTCAAGACAGGATTATGACCATATCCGCATTGCGGAAGGATATCCCCGCCATCGTGCCGCCTGCCGGTGGTCACCGGACCTTCAGACGCGGTCAGGTATAATCACGGCTTCCGAAAATCGCCGAACCGACACGGACATGGGTCGCGCCGAAACCGACGGCGGTCTCATAGTCCGACGACATGCCCATGGACAACTGCTCAAGGCCGTTGCGGACCGCGATCTTTTCCAGCAGGGCAAAGTGCTCGCCCGGCGCTTCATCGAACGGCGGGATGCACATCAGGCCGATGACGTTGAGGCCCACCTCCTCCCGGCACTCCCTGACAAAGGCGTCGACCTGAGCCGGCGCAATGCCGGCTTTCTGCGGCTCTTCACCGGTATTGACCTGAATGAAACAGGGAAGCTCCCGGCCCTGTTTCTCCATCTCCTCCTTCAGGGCCTTCGCGATTTTCGACCTGTCGACCGTATGAATGACGTCGAAGGTTGTCACCGCCTCCTTCGCCTTGTTCGACTGAAGCGGCCCGATCAGGTGAAGTTCGATGTTCCGGAAGTCTTCCCTGAGACCCGGCCACTTTTTCATCGCTTCCTGGACGCGGTTTTCACCGAAGACCCGCTGGCCCGCTTCCAGAACCGGACGAATGTCCTCTGCCTCGAAAGTCTTGGACACGGCAATCAGCGTGACTGCCCCTTCCTTGCGGCCGTAGCCGGCTTCGGCCTTGCGAATGTCGGCCTTGACCTCTTCAAGTCGCTCGGCTGCGGTCGTCATGTATCAAGTCCTTCTGACTGAGGAAACGGGTCTGCTGTCTCTCTCTTATGACCAGCCTGTCTTCAAGCTCAAGGGTGAGATTTCATAAACCCGAAGGATCTATGACTGTCTTGCGCGGAAACCGCACCGCAATTTTACGGAAACTTCGGCAAATCGGACCAGTGGACAGCTTTACGAATGCGGCATTGCGAAATAAACAGGCATCTGCAAGATCATTCGCTTCTCGCATGTTGACCGCGGACATGATTTCTGGTGACAGTCCGGCAGGTAATCTTTTAGGGAAATCCGCCAGATCCGGCGGCAAGAACAAACGGCACATTTGATGGCAACGGAACGCTACAACGCGCGCGAAGTGGAAGCGCGCTGGCAGAAGATCTGGAACGACAAGGACGTCTTCGTCACCCATAACGACGACCCCCGCGACAAATACTATGTCCTTGAAATGTTTCCCTATCCGTCCGGCCGTATTCACATGGGCCATGTGCGCAACTATGCCATGGGCGACGTGGTTGCCCGCTACAAGCGCGCCAAGGGCTTCAACGTGCTGCATCCGATGGGCTGGGATGCCTTCGGCATGCCGGCGGAAAACGCCGCGATGCAGAACAATGTCCACCCGAAGGACTGGACCTACGAAAACATCGCCACCATGCGCGACCAGCTCAAGATCATGGGCCTGTCGCTCGACTGGAGCCGCGAATTTGCGACCTGCGATGTCAGCTATTACACCCAGCAGCAGCGCCTGTTCCTGAAATTCCTGGAAGCCGGCCTCGTCTACCGCAAGAACGCCAAGGTCAACTGGGATCCGGTCGACATGACGGTTCTGGCCAACGAGCAGGTGATCGACGGCCGCGGCTGGCGATCCGGGGCCCTGGTGGAACAGCGCGAGCTGACCCAGTGGTTCTTTAAGATCTCCGATTATTCGGAAGACCTGCTGGAAGCGATCGACACCCTCGACCGTTGGCCGGACAAGGTCCGGCTGATGCAGAAGAACTGGATCGGCCGCTCCGAGGGCTTGCGCGTGCGCTTCGAGTTCACCGAGGCCGCGCCGACCGGCGATACCACGCTGGAGATCTTCACCACCCGCCCGGACACGCTCTTCGGCGCGTCTTTCATGGGGCTCTCCCCGGATCATCCGATTTCCGTCGCTCTGGCTGAGGATAATCCGGAACTGAAGGCCTTCATCGAGGAATGCCGGCGCATCGGCACGTCCGAAGAAGCGATTGAAAAAGCCGAGAAAAAGGGCATCGACACCGGTCTGCGCGTCAGACATCCGCTGGATGCCTCGATCGAACTGCCGGTTTATGTCGCCAACTTCATCCTGATGGATTACGGCACCGGCGCAATCTTCGCCTGCCCGGCGCACGACCAGCGCGACCTGGATTTCGCCCGCAAATACGGCCTGCCCGTCAAGCCGGTCGTGCTGCCGAAGGATGCCGACCCGGCAACCTTCGACGTCGGCACGGAGGCCTTCACCGACGACGGCACGATCTTCAATTCGGACTTCCTCGATGGCCTTTCCATTCCGGACGCCAAGGAAGCCGTGGCGAAGAAGCTGGAAGCCATAACGGTCGGCGGTGCGCCGCAGGGCGAGCGTCAGGTGAACTACCGCCTTCGCGACTGGGGCATTTCGCGCCAGCGTTACTGGGGTTGCCCGATCCCGGTCATCCATTGCGATGCCTGCGGCGTCGTGCCGGAAAAGGACGAAAACCTGCCGGTCGAACTGCCGCACGACATCAACTTCGACAAGCCGGGCAATCCGCTGGACCGTCATCCGACCTGGCGTGACACCACCTGCCCAAGCTGCGGCAAGCCGGCAAGGCGCGAAACCGACACGATGGACACCTTCGTGGATTCCTCGTGGTATTTCGCGCGCTTCACCGCTCCGGACTGCGACCAGCCGACCGATCCGTCGGCCGCGAACGGCTGGCTGCCGGTCGACCAGTATATCGGTGGCATCGAACACGCGATCCTGCACCTTCTCTATTCGCGCTTCTTTACCAGAGCGATGCAGAAGGTTGGCGCACTGGACCTGAAGGAACCGTTCAAGGGCCTCTTCACGCAGGGTATGGTGACCCATGAGACCTACCGGGCCGGCGAAGGCAACAACGGCCGCTGGGTCGCACCCGCCGAGATCCGCATCGAGGACGTTGACGGCAAACGCCGGGCCACGCTCGTCGACACCGGCGAGGAAGTCACCATCGGCTCCATCGAAAAAATGTCGAAGTCGAAGAAGAACACGGTCGATCCGACCGATATCATCGACACTTACGGCGCCGATACGGCCCGCTGGTTCATGCTGTCCGACAGCCCGCCCGAGCGCGACGTCATCTGGACAGAGGATGGTGTCCAGGGGGCCTGGCGCTTCGTTCAGCGCGTCTGGCGCCTGATAGGCGACATTTCCGAGAAGATCGAGCCGCGCGCCGGATCCGCTCCGGAAGTCTCCGGCAAGGCGCTCGACCTGCGCCGCGCCAGCCACAAGACCCTGGCCGCCGTGTCGAACGATCTGGAAAGCCTAGGCTTCAACCGTGCCGTCGCCCGGCTTTACGAACTGGTCAATACGATCAGCAAGGTCTTCAACGAGGGTGCCCAGGATGCCGGAAGCGAATATGCTGTCCGGGAAGCGGCGGATTTCCTCGTGCAGATGATGGCCCCGATGATGCCGCATCTGGCTGAGGAATGCTGGTCGGCGCTCGGTCACGACAACCTGATCTCCGAGGCCAGCTGGCCGGTCGCGGACGAAGCTCTGCTGAGCGAAGACTCGGTCACCTACCCGATCCAGATCAATGGCAAGCGGCGCGGTGAACTGACGATTGCAAAAGAGGCTTCCAAAGAGGAGGTCGAAACAGCTACCTTGGCTCTCGACTTCGTCAGGAAGGCACTGGCCGGCAATGCGCCGAAGAAACTCATCGTGGTGCCGCAAAGGATTGTGAATGTCGTTGTTTAACACCATTCTGACCAGAGGCGGCGCCCTTCGCAGCGCCTTACTATGCGCGGCTTTCGCTGCTGCGGTAACGGTGAGCGGGTGCCAGATACGCCCGCTCTACGGCACCAGCACCGGCGACTTCGGCTCGACGCCTTCACCGGTGGCGGCGGATCTGGCGGCGATCGATCTGGAATCCATACCCACCCAGTTCGCAAACGACGACGCGGTACGCGTGCTCTACAACGAGTTGACCTTCCGCTTCGAACGCGGAGCAGGCAGCGCGGCCAAGAAATACCGTTTGAAGGTGCTTGTTGACGTCAACAGCGCCGCTGTCGGCGTTGAGCGGTTTGCCGATGTGCCAGCCGCCTACACAACCACGATGAATTCGACTTTCGTGCTCAGCGACATCAACACCGACGAAACGCTCTTTACCGGCCGGACCTTCAAGTCCGCCTCCTACGACTTCTCCAACCAGCGCTTTGCCAACAAGCGGGCCTTCCGGGATGCCCAGGGGCGTGTCGCCAAGGCGGTCGCCGAGGACATTTCCGCCCGCATTGCCGGCTATTTTGCCAGCAAGTCCTGAATGTCAGCCGAGGTTTTGCCGTGACCGTCCTGAAAGCCGGGGAGATTGACCGCTTCATTGCCAATCCCCCGGCCGAGGGTGGGGTCATCCTGATTTTCGGACCCGATACCGGTCTTGTCTCGGAACGTGCGACCCGGCTCGTGGCCAAGGCATCGGAAGGCGACAGCGATCCCTTCAACCTCGTCAAGATCGACGCCAGCGAAATCAGCTCGGATCCGAATCGATTGATCGACGAAGTCCTGACCGTTCCTCTTTTCGGAGGAAGGCGGATCATCTGGGTCAAGGATGCCTCCTCCAAGAACCTCGCCACCGCGCTCGATCCCGTGCTGAAACTGGACGACTGGCAAACGCTGGTGGTGCTGGAAGGCGGCGACATCAAGAAAGGCGTTGGCCTGCGGAAGATAGTGGAACCGCACAGACGTGCCGTTGCTCTGCCCTGCTATGCCGACAATGACCGCGGGATCGACCAGCTCATCGACGAGGAAACACGCGAAGCCGGTCTCTCCATCACCAGGGAAGCGCGTGCGGCCCTGCACAGCCTGCTCGGCGGCGACCGCATGGCAAGCCGCGGTGAACTTAAGAAGCTCTGTCTCTACGCCCTCGGCAAGGGCCGGATCGACAGCGAGGATATCGAAGCCATCATCGGTGACGCCTCCGCTTTCGAAATGTCCGAGCTGATCGACGCCGCCGCTTCCGGCGATCTCGGCACACTGGATCACGGCCTGGAACGGTTGTCGGAAGCCGGTTCGAAGGCTTCCGTGATCGCGAACCAGGCGCTGAAGCATTTCCAGCAATTGCATCGGATGCGAATCGATATCGACCAGGGCAAGCCCGCACAGGCCGTCGTCGACGGCCAGCGCCCGCCGATTTTCTTCAGCCGGAAACCGAAATTCAGCCAGCAACTTCGGATCTGGACCCTGAAGGACCTTGAAAAGGCCATGGATATCCTCAGTGAAGCCACCCGGATTTCCCGCCTGAATGACGCTCTCGGCGTCCCGGTCCTCTCCGAAGCACTTCTGAAACTCGGACGCGCAGCACTCGCCCGCAGCCAGCGGCGTTAGATTTTCCGCCTGAATTGCCGTTTCACGTGAATCAGGCGCGGAGTTTAAAAGCTGCGGACCCGCCACTTCACACTCCACTTCACGTCATCCTGAGGAAGCGCAAAGCGCTGTCTCGAAGGATGACGTTCGCAAAAATGCCGAGCCCCTATCAGGGACCCGGCTTCAAAATAGCTCGATATTTAAAACAAGTACTTAGCGTGTCTCCACACCCAGCTTTCTGCAGATTTCGTCAAGCTGTTCCAGCGAGGTGTACTTGATCTTCAGATCACCCGATTCCTTCCCCGGTTTATGGCCAACAGTGACCTTGAGGCCAAGGAAGTCCGTCAGCCGCTTTTCCAGGGCCTTGGTGTCCGCATCCTTTTGCGGTTTTTCTACCGGGGTTTTTTCGCCCTTCAGCTTCGCCAATGCGTCCGGATCCTGGGAGAGTTTCTCCGCGTCACGCACCGTCAGGCCCTTTTCCACGATCAGTTCGGCAAGCGCTGCCGGATCATCCACGGTGATCAGCGCGCGCGCATGTCCGGCCGTCAGAAGGCCTTCGGCGAGATAGTCCTTGACCGAGTTCGGCAGCTTCAGAAGACGCATCGTGTTGGCGACGTGGCTGCGGCTCTTGCCGATGACCTTGGCCAGCTCGCCCTGGCTGTAGCTGAACTCGGCCGTCAGCTGTTCATAGCCCATCGCCTCTTCGATCGGGTTCAGGTCGGCGCGCTGAACGTTTTCGATGATCGCGAGCTCAAGAGCCTCCTGATCGGTCACATCGCGAATGATGATCGGCGCTTCATGCAGACCCGCCCGTTGTGCGGCCCGCCAGCGGCGTTCGCCGGCGATAATCTCAAAACGGTCGGTCTTGCCTGTTGCCGGACGAACCAGGATCGGCTGAACGATACCCTTGGCCTTCAGGGAATCGGAAAGATCCGCCAGATCCTTCTCTCCAAAGGTTTTGCGAGGGTTGCGCGGGTTCGGTTCCAGGTGCTCGATCGGCACCTTGCGCGTATCCCGGAAGATCCGTTCCGGCGGGGCGGCGGCTTCAGGTGCCGAGTCCCCGATCAAGGCTGCCAAGCCACGGCCCAAACGTTTGTTCTTGACGTCTCTTTCCGCCATACCGCACCTTTTTCTTCTTATATTTCAATGAGTTAAGAACATGTGACGAGGCCTCTTCCGCCACACATCCACCTGATTTCGATCCGGATCCGAATCAACCCGGATTCAGGCCGCAACCCGCCGCAACCGGCGTTCGCGCTGGATGATTTCGGACGCAAGACGCAGGTAGGCCTGGCTTCCCGCGCACTTCAGATCATAGAGCAAGGCCGGTTTGCCATAGGACGGGGCTTCGGAAATGCGAACGTTGCGGGGAATGACGGTTTCATAAACCGCATCGCCCATCGTCTCGCGCACGTCTGCCACGACCTGGCTGGAGAGGTTGTTGCGGCTGTCGTACATGGTCAGCACGATGCCGTGGATGCTGAGCTCGGAGTTGAGCGCGTTCTTCACCTGTTCGACCGTGCTGAGCAGCTGGCTGAGGCCTTCAAGAGCGAAGAACTCGCACTGCAACGGCACAAGGATCGAATGGGAAGCAGACAAGGCATTGATGGTCAGCAGGTTCAGCGACGGTGGGCAATCGACCAGGACGTAGGTGAAACCGATTTCCTGGAACAGGCGCGACCGTGTCAGGCTCTCAATGGCGCTCCGCAGCCGGAACGCCCGGTCGCTGGTCGAAGCGATTTCAAGTTCCAGTCCAAGCAGGTCCATGGTCGAGGGAGCAACCCACAGGCGCTGGACCGCGGTCTCGCGCACGGCTTCGGCCAGCGAGCAGTCGCCACTCAAAACTTCGTATGTGGACAGTCCCCTGTCCCGGTGCTCGATGCCCAGACCGGTCGATGCGTTGCCCTGGGGATCGAGATCGATCACCAGCACCTTCTCCCCGATGGCTGCAAGCGCAGTCCCGAGGTTGATCGCCGTCGTGGTCTTTCCCACCCCGCCTTTTTGGTTCGCAAGCGCGAGAACGCGCGGTGTTTCCGGAAGCACACTCATTGCCGCCAAACCTTCCTGGGCTACTCTGGCCGGGCTGAAATGTTCGAGAAGAGAAGCATCCGGCTCATTGGATCAACAAGACTGGTCTTTTCTATCATGTCGAAGTGCCAACGGGCAGTAGCTTCGTTAACTTCTCTCTGAAAATCCTGACCTTTGTGGAAAACGGCCTTCGCACCCATTGCGGTAAACGGTTCGGAAAGCTGAAAAAGCAGGTCAAGCGAGGCCAGCGCCCGCGCCGAGACGGCGTCAACCGGCCCGTGGCTCCACTCTTTCGCAACCGATTCGATCCGGCCCGCATGCACCGTTCCTTTCGAGCCGGTCTCCCGCAAGGCCGTACGCAAAAAGGCCGCCTTGCGCTGATTGCTCTCGATCATGTGCACATGGGCTTCCGGGTCATCTGCCAACAGGACCGCGGTCACAATCGCCGGGAAGCCGCCGCCGCTGCCGATGTCCACCCAGGTTTTCGCCTCTGGATAACTCCACTGGGTTTGCAGACTGTCGACCACGTGACGTGTCCAGATGTCCGGAATTGTCGACGGTGCAATGAGGTTTTGTGCGGGTTGCCACTTCAAAACCAGGTCCACATAGATCTGGAGTCTATCCAACGTTTCACGTGAAACATCCCCAAACTTATGCACAACCTGTCCAGAACTGTTCAACACAACGGACCGGCCCATCAGGCGGCCCCCTTCTGGTTTTGCCGCTTCAGGTGTGACAGGATCAGCGTCAGGGCAGCCGGTGTCATACCGTCCATACGGGAGGCCTGACCAAGCGTTGCAGGACGGATGTCCATCAGCTTCTGCCGCACTTCATTGGACAGTCCTGTAATTGCTTCGTAATTGAAACCATCCGGGATTCCCAAGGCCTCGTCACGTTTCAAGGCTTCAATGTCCGCTCTCTGCCGGTCCAGATAGACCGCATAGAGCGCGTCGGTTGCCACCTGCTCGGCAATGCTCCGGTCGATGTCTTCCAGTTCCGGCCAGACCGCCGCCAGACTCTCGTAGGTGACATTCGGATAAGACAGGAGGTCGAAGGCCGACCGGCGGATGCCGTCCTGGTTGACGGGCAATCCCCTCTTTTGAGCCTCCGCCGGTGTTACGGTCAGACGCTTCAGCAACACCCCTGCCTCGGAGATCCGCTTCATCTTGGTTTCAAAGGCCTTGCGCCGTGCTTCGCTTATACAGCCGATGCGGATGCCGAGCGGCGTCAACCGCTGATCCGCATTGTCCGCCCGCAGGGACAGACGGTATTCCGCTCGTGACGTGAACATGCGGTAGGGCTCGGTAATGCCCCGCGTGATCAGGTCGTCGATCATGACACCGATATAGCCCTCCGACCGGTCTACGACGAAGGGTTCCTGCCCGGCAACGTTCAAGGCAGCATTGAGGCCTGCGACAAGCCCCTGAGCGCCTGCTTCCTCATAGCCCGTGGTGCCGTTGATCTGACCGGCAAGATAGAGGCCTGGACAACGTTTGGCTTCCAGCGTCGGGCGAAGCTCTCGCGGGTCGACGTGATCATATTCAATGGCATAGCCCGGCTGCAGGACTTCAACATCCTCCAGACCCGGTATGGTCCGCAGGAAGGCGATCTGAGCATCCTCGGGCAGCGAAGTGGAGATACCGTTCGGATAGACCGTGTGGTCGTCCAAGCCTTCCGGCTCCAGGAAAATCTGGTGCCCGTCCCGGTCACCGAAGCGGACGATCTTGTCCTCGATTGAAGGACAATAGCGCGGCCCCCGGCCCTTGATCTCGCCGGAATACATGGCCGAGCGGGAGAGATTGTCCCGGATGATCTGATGGGTTTCCGGCGTCGTGCGGGTGATATGGCACGGGATCTGCGGCGTCTCGATCCTGTCCGTCAGCGTGGAGAACGGAACTGGATCCTCGTCTCCAGGCTGCTCCTCCAGCCGGTCCCAATGGATTGTGCGACCATCAAGACGCGCCGGCGTTCCGGTCTTGAGGCGCCCGAGGTCAAAGCCGATTTCTTCCAGGGAGTCCGAAAGGCCAAGCGCCGGCGCTTCGCCCGAACGCCCGGCCGGGATCTTCCTGTCACCAATATGGATCAGACCTCGCAGGAAGGTCCCGCTGGTCAGGACGATCGCCTTGCAGACGATGACACGGCCATCACTTAGATCGAGACCGGCCACAGAGCGGTTACCGCCCTCACCGTCGAACCGGATCTTGTGGGCCTCGCCTTCAACGACTGTCAGGTTTTCCGTCACCCCGATCTCGCGCTGCATGGCTTCCCGGTAGAGCTTTCGATCGGCCTGGGCGCGCGGCCCGCGCACGGCCGGACCCTTGCGCCGGTTGAGCATGCGGAACTGGATGCCACCCTGATCGGCGATACGTCCCATCAGACCGTCCAGAGCATCGATCTCCCGAACCAGGTGCCCCTTCCCCAGACCGCCGATGGCAGGGTTACAGGACATAACTCCGATGGTGTCGAAGCGGTGGGTCACAAGTGCCGTCCTGGCACCAAGGCGCGCGGATGCGGCAGCGGCCTCGCAGCCCGCATGTCCGCCACCGATCACCACCACATCAAAGATCAAATTCTGGTCGCTCATATAGTCTCACCGCTTGCAAGGCTCCGAAAGAGAGCCCGGCGCTATCCGGATAAGTTTTCAGGATCGGGGTCCGGTGCACGGCACCAGAGTATCACAAGGCCGAAATCACGGCACAAATTCGGAGAGACTTATACGGCGAGACACGCCTGAGGTCAAAGTGCATTTGACCATGTCAGCACCGCTGCTCCCTGGATCCTCGAGAGGCAACGCACGAATAATCGAAACGGATTCACGTGAAACATGTTCCGGTTCTGAATCGACCCAACAACTCTCTGGATGATTCACGTGAAACAGGTCACTTGCCGATACAGAAATCCCGGAAGATCACATCGAGCAAATCTTCCACATCGATCCGTCCGGTGATGCGGCCGAGGGCATCGGCCGCGCGGCGCAGGTCCTCGGCCCTGAGTTCAGCCGGAAGGTGGTGCGCGTTCACCGCCGTATCGAGCCCGGCCAGGCAATCCTTCAGGTAATGCCGGTGCCTTTCCCGGGTCGCCAGGGGCGCTTCGCCCAGGGAAATCGTTTCCTCTGCAAAACGGGTCAGGCGGCTGAACAACAGGTTCATTCCGTCAGGCTTCTTGGTGGAACAAGCAATATCAAGGATCGTTCCGGAAGAGTCTTGTTC
>NZ_JBNKYW010000278.1:0-22415 GCF_050301095.1 Roseibium sp. | reverse complement strand
GATGCCCTTGTCGGCCGCTTTCAGCGTCTGAACCGACTGACCCATGTCGTCCAGCAGCGTGGACAGGTCGCCGGCACGGTTTTCCAGGCCTTTCGCGGTAAAGAAGGAGTTCGGATTGTCGAGAGCCGAATTCACTTTCTTACCCGTTGAAAGTTTTTCCTGCACGGAGCTCATCAGGCGGGAAGTCGCCTGAAGTGAATTAAGATTCGTGCGCAGCGCACTGGAAAGAGTAATGCCTGCCATAACAGAGTTCCTTCTGTAGTTTGAAGCCATTCTTCCTGAATGACTAGTGAACCCTGACAGGTAAACTTATAGCGAATCCTAAGTAATTTGGTTAGTGCGTTTTAACTTTAAATATCTACTAACAAACATCGTTAATTTATTTAGTTAATGACTATGATTGTGCTTTCTTGCTTTGTTAACTGTAATTTCTCTCGGGATACTGCCGGTTTTGAAGGGCGACCGGTGATAGGGGCGATCAGGAAGCTGCCGTGGGTTGCCTTGACTGCCCGTCAGAGGGGGCGGGGACGTGAAAAAAATGGAGGGGTAAGCCTCCGTGGCCACAGGCCGTTAACTCTCTGATGATGCCAAGTTCAGGGAGAGCGGCGGATCTCGATGGGTGCTGGCAGTCAGGTCAATGACGGGCGAGCAGTCGGCTAAGGTACTTGTGCAAGTTTTGCTGAAGGCGGGCCTTACCACGCGGACTTGCCAGGATCTGGCGTCCGCGCGGCGGGAGCGGGTCAAAGAGATTGCTACCGGTCAAGCGGTTCGCTGAATGGTCCGCGCGTTTGCCGAGGCGTCCTGCTGGGCGATCGTGTCGGCATAGGCTCGCAGACGCCGCAGGGTTTCGCTGGGAACCTGGCGGACAACTTCGCCGGTATCCATATTGGTTGCCACGAAAACGAAACTCTTGCTGTCAGGGTCCTCGATATGCCGCCGGTCCATGTGGGGCGTGAGGCTTTCGTGAAGCGAAGTGTTTCTGTTTTCGTTGGTTGCCGCTTGCTGGCTGTCTTCGCTCTGCGTGGCAGGTGCCACGGTCGCTTCAGCCGGCAATTCCGTCTTGGCTGCAGGCGCATTGCGCTCCGGAGCCCGCGTCACCGGCGTAATCGCCGTGTACGTCGGCGATGGCGGCCGGGCCAGTCCCGTATCCAACATCTTTCTCTCCGGGTGACTCTAAACAAATACCCATTACATTGTCTAAAATACCGTAAGGGAATGAATCTTCTGTTAACGGAACAGAGAGGATTTGAAAGGTCGCGATCCGGTTGCCTGCCAATGTTCCCGATTCGTTGCCGGTGAAGCCGGCGGGGTGGCAGGTCTCAATCTGCCACGGACAAAACGGAAAAGGCTCCCGAAACCGGGAGCCTTTCAAGGTCTTTCTTCAAAAAGAGAGGATGCAGAGCCTACAGCGACTGATTGACGGCGATGCCTCTTGCCGACTGCGGGCCTTGCGGTGCGGTGCCGTTGCGGCCATAGGTGGTCGGCGCATTGGCATTTTTCGCACCTGCCACCTTTGCCACCGTCGACACAATGCTGTTGGCGACTTCGCGCGCCGTCGACAGAACCGCCAGGTTGATCCGGAGCACGGGCTGGAACTCGCCATGCTGTCGGCGCAGGGACTGGGTTGCGGCGGGGGCAAGGTTCCCAAGTGCAACGGCGTTTTCCTTCGCCGTCATCATCCCGCGCGTATATTCATGGATCAACCGGGCCTTGTCGGCCTGAAGCTCTCCGGCTTCCTTCAACTTGCCGGCCCGTACGAGATCCGTTTCCATTTCGATGACCGACAGAAGGGCCTCCATCGTGCCGGAAAGGGCCGTGCAGAAATTCTCCGCTTCCTGCTGGCTGGTCGGCCGGTCCAGGGAAAACGGAAACGTGTTTGTGTTTGGCTGGGCAGTCATTATCTCCCCTCCTGCAGGGCAAGCAGTTCCCGTTCAACGCTGTCGGCCAGGCCGATGCCGCCGTTGGAGGCGATGGAACGTGCGTATTCGTCAATCAAAAGGCTCTGCCAGGCATCCGCCCCGTGGCCCTTGCCCCAGGTGCCGCCTTCCTGGAGGCCGGTGAACATGCTCTGAAGCATTGTGTTCAGAAAAACGGCTTCGAATTCTTCAGCCGCTTCCCTGACTTGCGTCTTGTTTGTCGTGTCCACGCCCTGGATTGCATCGAGTGGGCTCTTCTGACTTGCTGCGGCAGGGGTCAACGGTTGCAGCATCATCACAGCACCTCGATGTCGGCTTGCAGCGCACCCGCCGCCTTGATGGCCTGCAGGATGGAAATCATGTCGCGAGGACCGATACCGAGGGCGTTCAGGCCGTCAACCAGCTGTTTCAGCGTCACGGTCTGCGGGACGATGGCGAGCTTGGTGCTGCCTTCCTCGTTCACCGAGATGTCGGAGCGCGGGACCACGGCGGTCTGTCCGCCGGAGAAGGGGTTGGGCTGAGACACCTGGGGGGATTCAGCGATCGTGACGGTCAGGTTGCCCTGAGCGACCGCGACCATGGACACCTTGACGTCCTGACCCATGACGATGATCCCCGAGTTCTCGTCGATCACGATACGGGCGGCAAGATCCGGTTCGACGATCAGCTGTTCGATATCCGTCAGCAGATCGACGATGTTGCCGTCATAAAGCTGCGGCAGGTCGATCCGGACGGTTGCCGGATCGAGAGGTTCGGCTGTCGGCATGCCGATAAGCTCGTTGATGGAAAGCGCCACCCGTCTTGCGGTCGTCAGATCCGGATTGCGCAGGGCGAGGCGCAATGTGGTCAGCGAGGCAAGCTTGAAATCCAGTTCCCGCTCGACCAGTCCGCCGTTCGCGATCCTGCCAGCCGTCGGAACGCCGCGGACGATCGAGGCGGCATCGCCCTGTGCGGAAAAGCCTCCGATGGCGATGGACCCCTGAGCTATGGCGTAGACCTCGCCGTCCGCGCCGACCAGCGGCGTGACGAGCAGCGTGCCGCCTTGCAGGGATTCCGCGTCACCCAGGGCGCTGACGCTGACATCGATGCGCGTGCCTTGCGTGGAAAACGGCGGGAGGTTGGCCGTGACCATGACCGCAGCCACCGTGTTGGTATTCAGGTCGACGTTGCGGGTGTTGACGCCGAGCCGTTCCAGCATGGCTTGAAGGCTCTGCTGGGTGAAGGGGGTGTTGTTGAGCGAGTCGCCGGTGCCGTTGAGGCCGACAACCAGACCGTAGCCGATCAGCTGGTTTTCCCGGATGCCCTCGAAGTCGGCGATATCCTTGATTCTGGAGGCCGCTTTTGCCGGCGCCAGAAGCGTGCCGGCGGCAAGCACGCAGACAGCTGCTGCAAGCACCGCCCGCGCGGTCCATCCAGATATCTTTTCCCCCAAGTGTCGCATTACTGTCTGGCCCATTTTCCGGATCCGGCGAAACCTGCCGGCTGACAAATTCTCGAATTGCGTAATGCGAGAGCCGTGCCAGTTTCGGCGTCTTTGTCGTTTCTTTTTAGAAAGTGACCGGATTCTGCGTTGTTTGCTGGTAGAATGACGGGCATATCCACCTGAAACAGAGGGGGGAGGTACCTCAATGACACTTGCGGCCCGGCAAATATTGCCTCACTGACAAGGACTCATTTACCCTTCCGGGCAGAATCTGACAGGTTACGGCATCGCTCGCTGACGAGCGCCGCGGGCGAACTGGAAAGACGAAGATGCGCATTACAGGCAACAAACCGATATCGGGCGTTCAGAGCAAAAGCGCGAAAAAACGGGCACCCGGCGGAACTGATCAGTTCACGCCCGAGACCGGTGAAGAGGTACAGACATCCACTCCGACCGCCGGAGGAGCATCGATCCAGGGCATGGATGCGTTGCTTGCGCTTCAGGAAGTGGACGAGCGTGCGGAACGGCGTTCCCGCGCGGCAAAACACGGCCATTCCCTGCTGGATACGCTGGAATCGGTCCGGACCGATCTGCTCGCGGGACAGGTTTCCGAAGACAGGCTGGAGCTGCTGGCCAGGCAGGTCTCCAGGCAACAGCAGAGCGGAGATCCACAGATCGATTCTGTTCTGCAAGAGATCGAACTGCGCGTGAAAGTGGAACTGGCGAAGCTCGGCCGATTCCCGGATTAGGGCAGGGCCTGATTGGGTTAAGTTTTTCCCGGATTTGACTCAAACTTACGCAACGATCTGAAAGAATTAACATTTCTGTGATTTCTTTTTTCCCAAATGAACCGTTGTCGGCTGGCGGAAGCGGCATTATATTGCGCCCGGCCTAACGGTAATCCGGAGCTATCTATGACGGTTGAAATCGAGTCTGAATACCGACCCTCGGAAGACGAGCCGTTCATGAACGACAGGCAGCGCGAGTACTTTCGAAACAAGTTGCTGGCCTGGAAAGACGACATCCTGAAAGAGAGCAAGGAAACGCTCACTAACCTTCAGGAAGAAAGCCAAAACCATCCCGACTTCGCTGATCGCGCCTCCTCCGAGACGGACCGCTCGATCGAGTTGCGTGCGCGGGACCGTCAACGCAAGCTGATCTCCAAGATCGACGACGCCCTGGAGCGTATTGCCGACGGTAGCTATGGGTATTGTGAAGAAACTGGCGAACCGATTTCGCTGAGGCGCCTTGAGGCCCGGCCGATCGCTACCTTGTCGATCGAAGCCCAGGAAGCACATGAGCGCCGTGAGAAAGTCTATCGCGACGACTGATCTTCATTTTGCGGCTGTCGAGCCAAGGTAACGGTAATCCACATGCGACCTTCAAGCCTTCCCCATCGGGGAAGGCTTTTTTGTTGTTCCGGACGGAATGATCAGAGCGTGATCCGGTAACGGGCAAATCCGTCCGCGCCGTCACCCGCCGGTTCGATCTTGACCCCTTCAACGGAAGCGGCGTGTTCCGTCCCGCCCGGGCCTGTATCGAACAGGACGGTTGTGCCGGGCATCGCCCTGAAGCGCCAGTTGGCATCGGCGGAGGGATTGATCGTGCCCTGTTCGACAATATAGCGGACGAGGACATCACGGTTGGTGTCCGGACCGACAAAGACGACGACGTCGTCGCTGATGCCCGGGAAATTGCCGCCACCGCTGGCGCGATAGTTGTTTGTGGCCACCACAAAGGTTGCCTCGGGATCCAGAGGCGCGCCGTTGAACCGAAGGTTTACGATGCGGTTGGCGTCCGGATTGGCCAGTTCACCCTTCGGGCCGTATTTCGAGGGCTGGCTGAGGTCGATTTCATATGTGACGCCGTCGATAACGTCGAAATTGTAGCTCGGGAATTTCGTGTCGATCAGCGGCTGGTCCGCCTTGCCCGGTTCGACCTGGAGGAAAATACCGGCCGAACGTTCCAGCCATTCCTTGACGGTACTGCCCTTGATCGCGACTGCCCGGACGGTGTTCGGATAAAGATAGAGATCCGACACGTTCTTGATGGCGACATCGCCGACCGGGACATCGGTGTAATACTCCGGTCCGCCACGGCCACCGGCCTTGAAGGGGGCGGCGGCGGAGAGGATCGGCAGGTTCTCCCACTCGGTGTCCTTGAGCATTTGTCCGATATACCAGGTCTGCGCCTTGGAAACGATCTGCACGCTCGGGTCGTCCGCCACCAGGGCGAAATAGGAGTGGAGAGGGGCCGAGGTCTTGCCGACCGGACGGCGGACATAGGCAAGTGTTGCCTCGTGATCTTCCCTGACCGCCTCCAGAATGTCCTCCTGGCTATCCACCAGCGGAATGGCCTTCCGGCCTTCCTTCTCAAAGATCGGACGGGCTTCGGTCATGAAGTTGGCGACCCGCCAGCTGCTGCCGTCACGCTCGACCATCAGGTCGATGACGCCGAGGTGAGACCCCCAGAATCCGCCCATGGCGGCCGGTTTGCCAAACAGGGTGCCCTTGCCGCTGTCAATTCCCGGCAGGCCTTCATAGGCCGGTCCGGGGAATGCCAGATGCTGGTGGCCGGTGAAAACCGCGTCGATTCCGTCGACCGCGGCCAGATGCAGCGAGGCGTTTTCCATGCCTTCGGAGAAATCGTTGGCGTCGATGCCCGAGTGGGAGAGGGCGATGACGAGATCGCATCCCTGTTCGCGCATTTCCGGAACGAAGGCCTTTGCGGCGGCGACAATGTCACGGGTGTTGGCGTTGCCTTCCAGATGGCGGCGGTCCCAGCTCATGATCTGGGGAGGCACAAAACCGATGAAGCCGATCTTGATCGGGTAGGACTTGCCGGCACCGTCCGTGATCTCTTTTTCCACGATCACATAGGGTTTGAGGAAAAGGGAATCGCCGCGCGGGTTGGACGCAAGCGTGGAGCCATTGACAAGGTTGGCGCAAACGACCGGGAAATTCGCACCGGCGAGCACTTTTGTCAGGAAGTCGAGGCCGTAGTTGAATTCATGGTTGCCGAGCGTGCCGGCATCGAAATTCAGGACGTTCATGCCCTTGATTACGGGGTGCATGTCGCCTTCACGCATGCCGCGTTCGTAGGCGATGTAATCGCCCATCGGATTGCCTTGAAGGAAATCGCCGTTGTCGACGAGGACCGAGTTGGTTGCTTCGCTGCGGATGTCGCGGATGAGCGTTGCGGTGCGGGCAAGACCTGCCGTGTCGACCGGCTTGTCGCCGTAATAGTCATAGGGAAAGACATGGACATGCAAGTCCGTGGTTTCCATCAGGCGCAGATGGGCCGTGCCTTCCGAGGCGAGCACCGAATAGGGATGCAAGGCGGCGGTGAAGCCGGTCGCGGCTGCTCCCATCAACAGGGTGCGCCGCGAAAGCGAATAATTGCTGGTGCTGAACATAAGAAGTTCCTTGTGAAATGTGACGCAGACGTTCCGATCAAAATTTGACCTACTGGTCAGTCCTGATGAGACATCGGGAGGTCATTGGGCGCAAGGCAGAAATTTGTGGTGCCGCTGTCAGCTGGAAATCTTTGAGGCCATGACCGAGATGGTCTGCACATAGACGCTGGCCCTGTTCCACTCCTGCAGGACCTTGTAGTTCGCCGTGCCCGGCCCCCAGCCCTGGCCGCGACGCCAGCCTTTTTTCGCCAGGTAATTTGCCGTTGACGCCAGGACGTCAGGGATGGACCGGATCAGGTCGCGGCGGCCGTTGCGGTCGTGATCGACGGCATATTTGACGTAGGAACTTGCCAGGAATTGCGTTTGTCCGATTTCTCCGGCCCAGGCGCCTTTCATTTCTTCCGGCTTCATGTCGCGCCGCTGAACGATTGTCAGCGCCGCAACCAGTTCGTTCGTAAAGAAATCCGACCGCCTGCAGTCATAGGCAAGAGTTGCCAGGGACTGGAGAACCGGCATGTTGCCGCTGAAGCTGCCGTAATTGGTCTCAAGGCCCCAGATCGCGAGCAGGATCGGGGCGGGAACGCCGTATTTCTTCTCGATGCCCCTGAACAGCCGCGCGTATGTCTTTTCAAGCTTCTGGCCGCGCCGGATCATCGCGTTGTTGACCCGCTTCGCATAGAACTGTTCGAAGCTCAGCTTGAAGGACTTCTGGTTGCGATCCAGCCGAACGACCTTCTTGTTGTAGCCGACATTCTTGAGCGCCGACTGGACAACCCTTTGCTTCAGGCCATGGCGCGAGGAATTTGCAATGAATTCCTGTTTCCAGGTTTCGAAACCGCCCGGACCGTTCCCGCAGCGGGCGCTGAAGGCCGGTGACGTTGCAACAAGAAAAATTCCCAAAACAGTAGGCAACAGAATTCGCATGGATCCCCCCAAAAAAACGGACGGTGGCGGAACTCATCTTAGTTGAAAACGGGGCACCGTCACCGGCGAAAGTGCGGTTAGGAAAATCCGGTTGCTTGAGAGCACGGGGATTCAGCTGGCGCTTGTTGCGAAGCTTGAACGGATTGCCGGGGAGACAGTTCACAAGAGAACGGGCATGGCGCTCGGGGAGCGAGACGCCATGCCCGTCGTCAGCCGGAACCGGGGCGCTTCTAGAACACGCCACCGGCATCCGGCCGGGGGACTGTAAACCAGGGCCTGGATCAGAAGGGGAGGAGGATATCCAGAACCTGGTTGCCGACACGCGGCTGTTGAACGGTGGTGATCTGACCGCGGCCGCCATAGCCGATCCGGGCTTCGGCGATCTGTTCGCTGGCGATCCGGTTGTTTGCGGTAATATCTTCCGGCCGGACGATACCGGCGACGATCAGTTCGCGGACCTCGAAGTTCACGCGAACTTCCTGGCGGCCTTCGATCACCAGGTTGCCGTTCGGCAGAACCTGCGTCACGACGGCGGCAACCGTGGTCTGCAGTGTTTCGTTTCGGTCGACGCTGCCGTCACCCTTGAAATTCGAACTGCTGTTGACGTTGGCAAGATCGCTTGCGGCCATGCCTGCGGGCAGGAAGATCGTGTCAATCGCGGTGCCGAGCGCACCGCCGACGCCGGCTCCGCTGCTATCCGTCCGGCTGCGTTCGGTCTTGTTCTCGATCTCGGCGGAATCGTCGATGGTGACGACAACAGTCAGGATGTCGCCGACCTGGTTGGCACGCTGGTCCTTGAAGAAGGCCCGGCTGCCGGACTGCCAGAGCGAATTCGGGCTGTAATGCGCCTGTTGCGGTTCCGGCATCGGCATCTGCACCGGCCGGTAACCCGGCTGCGTGGTCGGATCCTGAATGGCGTTCAGGGCGGGTTGCTGGCCGACTTGTGCCAGCTGGTCGGCGGTGCTGCAACCTGCCGCGAGCGCGGCAAGGGCGATGCTCGCCAGTAGGTTTTTGGAAAGAGTGATCATCAGTTGGTCTCGCTGTTCAGGCTGGCAACAACAGGATTGGCGGTGTGTACGCGCACCTGGCCGCGGGAGGTGATGGTTGCAGGAACGATGCGCCGGGATTGAAGGTTCATGACATCGATGACGTCACCCTTGGCACCGTCGTCCATGGCCTGGGCCCGGGAGGAGAGTTTCATGCCGGCCATCTCGAATGTGACGGTGACCTTGTCGCCGCGCTGAACGAGGATCGGATGCTGAAAGGACTTGCGGAAGAGCGGAATATTCGCCCGGACGCTCGTCTTCGCCTGCAGGCCGGCGATTTCCGAGGCATCTGCAACTGCTCCGGCCGGAACCTTGCTGCGCGGCAGCCGGATGACGGAAAGATCGTCCTCCTTCAGGATGTCGCCGCGCCGGACCGGCTGTACCAGGGCCAGAACGTCGACCATTTCCACGGCGCTGCCGGCGATGGTCACCATTTCCATGCCAAGTTCGCCTGCAACACTTGCCACCAGGGTAAATTGGCCGCTGGTCTGCGACCAGTCCAGCCGGTCGACCCGGACCGGCTCATGGGCCTTCGGGTCGGCAAGGATCTCCTGGGGAGCCTGTCGCAATTTGATGTCCAGGTTCGCTCCGTCGAGGCCGGGGGTCCGGTCGGACAGGCTGGTGCGGACGAGGTTCAGCATCTGATCCTGGCCGAGACGGGTCGCGCCCCTGTAGACGACAACGTCCCTGAGGCCGTCCGTGCTTGCCAGTTTCAGGCCGGCGGCCCGAGCCCGTTCGGCCACGACTGCGGCGGAAACATTGCCCGAAGTGCCCATGTCGGGGGAGCGGAACAGCGGCTTTGAGGCCAGCTGGCCGGCATTCGAGTAGAAGTCGCCGACCGTGACGATTTCCGAAAGCGTCATGACCTGCGAACGCAGCACCGGCCGGTCTTCGGCGAGGGCGTGCGTGCCGGCGAGCGCTGCCAGGAAGAGGCCGATTGCGGCTTTGAGCAGATATTTCATCATCTCAACCTTCCAGCCTTAGCGCAGGTTCGTGGTGGTGGAGTACATCTCGTCGGCGGCCTGGATGATCTGGGAGTTCATCTCATAGGCGCGCTGGGCCGAGATCAGGTCGGCGATTTCCGTCACCGCGTCGACATTGGCCATTTCCAGGAAGTACTGGGCGACGCTGCCGAAGCCGTTGTCCCCGGGAAGGCCCGTTTCAGGTGCGCCGCTGGCGTCGGATTCACGGAACAGGTTGTCACCGATCGCCTCAAGGCCGGCCGTGTTGACGAAGCGGGCGAGCTGAAGCTGGCCGAGCTGAACGGTGTTGCCGGCCTGGTCTACGCCCTGAACGTCGCCGGTTGCCGAGATCGTGATGTCCTGGGTGTTTTCCGGAATGGTGATGCCGGGATTGACGATGTAACCGTCGACTGTCACCAGCTGGCCGTTGGCATCGCGTTCGAACGAGCCGTCACGGGTGAAGGCCGTGGTGCCGTCCGGCATGTCGATCTGGAAAAAGCCTTCACCGCGAACAGCCAGGTCGAGCTGCTTGCCGGTCTGTTCCAGTGAGCCCTGGGACATGATGCGGGCGGTGGAGGCCAGTTTCACGCCGGAGCCGATCTGGATGCCGGTCGGGACGATCGTTCCCGCATCGGAGGTCTCCGTGCCCATGCGGCGCAGGTTCTGGTAGAGAAGGTCCTGGAAATCCGCGCGTTGTTTCTTGAAGCCCGTCGTCCGCATGTTGGCGACGTTGTTCGAGATAACTTCGACGTTCAGTTCCTGGGCCTTCATGCCGGTGGCGGCAATATGGAGTGCTTTCATTTCCGGTTCCTTTCAGCGGCCTAGGCCTGGATACGTCCAAGCGTTGAAATCGCCTGCTGGCGGAGCTTGTCCATGTCGTTCACGACTTTCGAGGTGGAGTCGTAGGCACGCGTCACTTCGATCATCCGGGTGATTTCGGTTATGCCGTAGACGTTCGAACCCTCCAGGGCGCCCTGGACCATGCGAACTTCCGCAGGCGGGATCGGGTCTTCACCCTTGAACATGGTGTTGCCGACCTTCTCCAGCGTACGAACATCCTCGAAGTCGACGACCTTTATCCGTCCGCGCACACCGAGCCGCGAGGCAATGGTGCCGTCGCTGGCAATCTCCACGATGCCGTCTTCCCGGGAAAAGGTGATCGGGCCGTTGTCGGTCATCACAGGGCTGCCATCCGTGGTGATGAGCTGGCCATTGACGTCCAGGTGGAACGAACCGCTGCGCGTGTAACCTTCCGTTCCGTCCGGAAGCTGAACGGCAAAGAAGCCGTCGCTGTTGAGGGCGAGATCGAACGGGTTGTCCGTCAGGTTGATGGACCCGTGTTCGAAGTTGGTCCGTGTCGTGAACATGTCCACGTAGGAAATGGCGCGGTCTTCCGGCGCAAAGGCGCTGCCATCGGCAACCGGCATGACATATTCCGTAAAATGCAGATTCTGCGACTTGAACCCGGTTGTGTTGATATTCGCCATGTTGTTGGCGATCACATCCAGATGATTCCGCAAAATCGATTGCCTTGATAAGGCAACAAGTTGAGCGTTCTCCATAACGAACGTTTCCCTTCATGCTCCCCGATGAGCCCGCCGATCTCCCCAGATCCGCCGGCCCGTTAAGGTTAATGCACGTGGCGTGCCAATTTTTAAATCCTTGGGAAATCTGGGTAAAAACCGAAGGCGAAGGATGCGCGCGGCAATAGATTCCGGCAGAAGTTAACCGCTTGGCAATTTTTGCCGGGTGACTCGCGTTAATGGTTCGGTAACCAATCGTTAACCATTAACTCTTTAGTAATAAATGGCGCGCGCGAGCGCATGCTGAAGCGGAGTGCGGAATGGCTGACGAGATCGCCGCAGCCGGTGACGAAAACGAAGATGGTGTCGAGGCTGCCTCGGGTCGTGGCCGCAAGAAACTGTTTCTGTTTGGCGGCATCGGACTGGCAGTTCTGCTGGCAGCAGGCGCCGGCGCCTATTTCTTCCTGATGCAGCCGGGCGGATCGCTGCCCATGCAGGGAGACGCCGAAGGCCCGGCGGAAGTGCAGAAGCCGGTCGTGTTTTACGACCTGCCGGAAATGACTGTGAATTTGGCGACCGAAGGGCGGACCACCTATCTCAAGGTCCGGATCGCCCTGGAAGTCGAAAACCGCGCGATGATCGATCAGATCCAGCCGTATCTGCCACGCATCCTGGATGCGTTCCAGATCTATCTGCGCGAGCTTCGCCCCGCGGACCTGGAGGGGTCCGCCGGTTTGTTCCGTCTGAAGGAAGAATTGCTCAGGCGGATCAACATGTCGGTGTATCCGGCAAAGGTGGAAGGGGTCCTGTTCAAGGAAATCCTTGTCCAGTGATGGATTGAATGGCTGATATCGACGACGAAGACGATCTGTCCGAAGAGGATATGGCCGATGCCTGGGGCGCAGCGCTAGCCGAGCAGGGTGCCGGCGGTGACGACGACGAGGATCTGGCAGCCGCCTGGGGCGCCGCTCTGGAAGAGCAGGGCGCGGGCAGCTCCGACGACATGGCGGCGCAATGGGCCGCCATGATCGACGACAGCGAGCCGGATCTGGAAAACGCCACCCGTGGCGCCGACCGTGTCCTCAATCAGGAAGAAATCGACAACCTCCTCGGGTTCAATATCGAGGACACGATCGCGGGCGACCAGAGCGGCATTCGTGCGCTCATCAACTCGGCGATGGTTTCTTACGAGCGTCTGCCGATGCTCGAAATCGTGTTCGACCGCCTGGTGCGGCTGACCACGACCTCCTTGCGCAACTTCACGTCCGACAACGTGGAAGTCTCGCTGGATTCCATCAGTTCCGTCCGCTTCGGCGACTACCTCAACTCCATACCGCTGCCAGCCATCCTGGGTGTGTTCAAGGCGGAGGAATGGGATGGCTTCGGCCTGATCACGGTCGAATCCAGCCTGATCTACTCGATCATCGATGTTCTTCTGGGTGGTGGCCGTGGCACATCGGCGGTCCGCGTCGAGGGGCGGCCCTATACAACGATCGAAACCGGTCTCGTGCAGCAGATGGTCTCGCTGATCCTTCAGGATGCCGAGCACGCCTTTGCACCGCTTTCGCCGGTTCACTTCAATCTCGAACGTCTCGAGACGAACCCGCGCTTCGCGGCCATTTCGCGACCCGCGAACGCCGCGATCCTGGTCGAGCTCAGAATCGACATGGAAGACCGGGGCGGATCGATCGAGATCATGATGCCCTACGCAACGCTGGAGCCGATCCGTGATCTGCTGCTCCAGATGTTCATGGGTGAGAAGTTCGGCCGGGATCCTATCTGGGAAGGCCATCTGGCGACCGAGATTCACGCTGCCGAGATCGAGATCGATGCGGTTCTTCACGAGACCTATCTGCCGCTCGGCCGGGTGTTGAGTCTCGATGTCGGGCAGACACTGGTGTTCGACGTCGATCCGCATGATCCCGTGACGATCAAATGCGGCAACGTTCCCCTCACCGAAGGAACCCTGGGCAAGGTGGAGGATTCCATCGCCATCCGTGTCGCAAAGAACCTGCGCAAGCCCAAGATGACACTGGCAGCTTTCGAGCGCGCCATGCAGAACGAAATGGAGCAACCATGAGTACTTTGCCACTCGGAATGATCATTGAAGGGTTGGTCTCGGTCCTGTTGCTGATCACGATCGGCTATTGCTGGATGCTGAACAAGCGACTGCAAAGACTGCGGGCCGATGAGGAAGTTCTGCGGGCGACCATCTCGGAACTGATGACGGCAACGGAAATCGCCGAACGCGCCATTCTGGGTCTGAAAACCACAGCCGCCGAAGCCGACAAGACCCTTGGTTCCCGCCTCAAGGAAGCCGAGGCCATGTCGCATTCCCTGTCCGGACAGATCGGTGAGGGCGAAAAGATCTTTGCCCGGATCACGCAGATCGCGGAAGCCGCGCGCGCAGCGACGCAGCAACGGGAAGCCGCGCCGAGGAACGGTTATCCGGTTCAGCCGCCAGTGGAGCAGCCGGTTTATGCGCCTCAGACGGCGGGCTATGCGCCTGAACCGGCGCATAACGGTTATGCGGTGCCCGAGGTTGAGCCGGAAAGAAGACGGCCGAGCCGGGCCTCCGACATCCGCAGTGCCGCCGCCGAAGCGACCGCGCGTCTTGAGGAATTCCGCAGGCGGAAGGGCGCTGCTGCATGAACGTAAGGCTGTTGCCATTGCTGGGAATTTCCGCGAGTGCACTGCTCGCGCTGAAGGTGCTCGGCCTTGCGCTGGGACCGGAGAGCGGAAATCTTCCGCTCAAGGGCGCGGTGGCACAGGAAACCCAGGCGGATGGCAGCGGAAAGACAGACGCAGGCGGTGACATGACGGCAGGCGGTCCGCCGCCGCCACCGCCGCCTGCCGATGGCAGTTTGCCGGGGCAGCCGGTGTTGCCGGACAATATGGAGATTGGCGGTTCGGCGGCGGAGCGTGCCGTTCTGGAAAGCCTTGGGAAGCGCCGGGAGAACCTGCAGGAGCAGCAGGGGCAACTGGATCTTCGCGAGAAGCTTCTGCGGGCAACCGAGGAACGTATCCAGAAGAAGATCGACGAACTCAAGAAACTGGAAAAGGGCATCGAGGCGGTCGTCGAGGAAAAGAAGACGCAGGAAGAGGATGAGGTCGCGGGCCTCGTCACCATGTATGAAAGCATGAAGCCGAAGGACGCGGCCCGGATCTTCGACCGTCTCAGCCTGCCCGTACTGCTGAAGGTGGTGCGCCAGATGAAGCCCCGGAAAATGGCCGCCATTCTGGCGCGCATGTCACCTGCGGCCGCCGAGAAACTGACAGTCGCCATCGCAAGCAGCCCAGGCGCCGTGGCTCCCGCGCAGGAAACCAGGAAAGCCGAGGCTCCAGCAGAGGACATGCTGCCCAAAATCCCTTCCAATTGAGAGAAATACGCGGATTTTCGAGGCGAGCGTAAGGGCGCGTTAAGAACAGATACCTAAAAATAGAGTGTTGGCGTTATCCGAGGACAAAACAATTTGCCGGGACCATTCCTGACCATTGTTAAAAGCCGCAGTTCTGCTTCGAAAGGCGGAATGGGCGTGGCTTTGCGTCTGGTCGCAGCACTTTGCCTGGCGCCTTATTTGTTGCTTTCTTCCGCTCAGGTCCCTCACGCGAACGCGCAGACGCTCGAGCCGGTCGATCTCGACGTCTTCCAGGAAGAAGACTATGGCCGCATTGTCCTGACGTTCAAGGACCGGACCTTGCTGCCGATCTACGATGCCGTCATTACCGGCGGTGTCCTGAGGATCTCATTTGAAGATCCGATCGACATCAACGTCGACGATGTGCCGCTCGATCTTGCAAAATACGTGACCATCGCGCGCCGGGATCCCGATGGCAGCGCAATCCGCTTTGCCCTCAAGAACCAGTTCCAGATCAATACGCTCGAGGCCGGCGAAAAGCTCTTCGTCGATATCCTGCCCATGGACTGGCAGGGTTTGCCCCCCGGACTTCCCGACGACGTCGTGCGTGAGCTGGCCAAGCGGGCCGAAGCCGCCATGCGCAAGGTCCGGGCCCTGGAACAGGCCCGGCTGAAGACGCAGGAAGGTCCGGAAGTGACCATGCATGTCGGCGAGCATCCGACCTTCACGCGCCTGGTCTTCGACTGGTCGATCAAGTTCGATACGGCCTTCGTGCGGGAAGACGACATTATCAAGGTGACGTTCAATCACCCGGCACAGCTCGATATCTCCCATTTGCGCGCACATCTGCCCCAGGGCGTTGTCGATGCCACTTCGTTCCTCGACAAGGGCAAACTCAAGTTTCTGATGCGTGTCGAGCCGTCGGTCGACATTCGTGCGTTCCGGGAGGAACAGACCTACGTCATCGACGTCACGCCCGAGACGATGGAAGTCAACGATCCGGCAAACGCGCTGATCAACAAGGAATTGTCTGTCGAGGACAACGAGAACCGGAAGAATATGATTTCTGCTCCGGGGCTGCGGGACACCCGTGAGGTCAAGGACCCGCGCGGATTGCCGCGGAGCGACTCCGCAAGTGTCGGCAGCGGCGGGGTGCTGAAGGAATCGCGGGCGGATGAATCTCCGGCTTATACGGCCGTTCCGCTCAAGCCCGTCGAACAGGATCAAGGCGCGGGGACGCCGGACGCCAGTGGTGCGCAAACCGCAGATCCCGACCAGGCCACCCTGCATGTGCCGGAACTGGATCCGCTGACCGGGCCGGGCAGGATGGACGGGGCGGACGGGGCTGAGCAGCTTGCCATGGTCCCTCGATTGAAACCCGGTCTCGCGGCAGGCGCGCCGCCAGGCGGGGAAGGTGGAGCCGGCACCTCCTTGCCGGACGGTGCGGACACGAGCCGTGTGGCCCAGAATTCTTCCGAGACGCCCACGACCGCTACGGCGGTCGAAACACTGCCGGCCCCCGAGCTTGCAGCCGCCGCTTCGGAGGGCGAGCAACACAATGCGCAGCCGGCGCACACCGTGGACAATCTGATTACCGCTGCCATCCCCACGTCTGTCGGGCAACTGGGCGGAAACACGGAAGCGCAGGTCAGCCCGGTGGTTCTGGCGCAGGCAGCTCCCGCACCTTTGCCGTTGACCGGGAACAAGGCACAAGCCGACGCCGAAGACGTTGAAATCGTCCGTCCGGCGCCGATGCTCGATTTGTCCAAGCAGCAGATTGGCGGCCCTAAGGTCGAGCCCCCGCCTGAAAACAACGGTATCCCGACCCTGCAGCCTGTTGAAGCGGAGACGGCGGATGGCGGGCCGGTCGAGGGTGGTGAGCCGGTCGAGGTTCAGCAGGTTGAAACCCTTGGCGGCAGCGACATTCCCAGTGGCATCCAGCTCCCCGGAAAGAAGAAGACGACAGATCAGGTCTGGGAGGCAAACGGCGGGAAAGCTTTGAAACGGGCGCCGGCCTCTCCGGAAGAGCCGCCTGAAAATTTTGCGGAGGAAGTCCGGAACTTCGTCTCCGCGGAGGCGCGCAGGATCGGCAACACGGTTCGCGTGGTCTTTCCGTTTTCCGAGCCGGTTTCCAGCGCAGTGTTCCGCCGCAATGACAGTATCTGGATGGTGTTCGACACCGACGCCACGATCGATACGCGCGGGATGGTATCGGCTCTGGCGGAAACGGCGGAAGCGATCGACGCCAAGGCCTTCGGGGACTACCAGATCCTGAGACTTGATCTGACAGAACCGGTGCTGGCAACCGTCGGTGTGGATGGCAACGCCTGGTCCCTGGTCATAGGCGACATGATTCTTGAACCTTCCATTCCGCTGCAGATCGAACGAACGGTGCGTGGGGACGGCGGTTCCGTACTCAGGGTTCTCTATCAGGACCCGCAGAATATCCGGACGATCACCGATCCGTTCGTTGGGGATTCGATTACGGTCGTGACCGGCTTCGGTCCGCCGCGCGGAGTCCTGAAGTCGCAAAATTTCGTCGACCTGAACGCACTCAGCTCGGCACAGGGGGTCGCGCTCGCTCCGAAGTCGGACGGTGTGAAGGTGAAGATCCTGGGCGACGACATCATCATTGAAAAAGAGGGCGGACTTTCCCTGTCCAGCCGTTACCTGCACGGTGGTACCGGCGCCTTGAACACGGTCGTCGATCCGGGTGAGCAGAACTTTATCGAATTCGTGTCCCTGAGCACCGAGGGCCCGGAGAGCTTCCGGTCCCGTCAAACCGAACTGCAAGACGCTCTGGCCAGGGCGCCGGAAGGCAAGCGCAAGAAGCCGCTCATGGGCCTGTCCAGGTTCTATCTGGCACATCAGTTTTCCCAGGAAGCCCTGGGGCTCATGAAACTGGCTTTGGAGGAAGAACCGGCGCTTGCCGAAGACAGTTCCTTCAATCTGATGATGGGGGCCGCCCAGGCCATGGCGGACCGGCCGGAGCAGGCACATCATCACCTCAATCGGCCGGATCTTAAGAACAGTCCGGACGCGGCTGTCTGGCAGACAATCGTCGACGTCCAGCTCGGAGACTGGACCGCCGCCCGGATTGCCATGCCGCGCGGGCGTGCGGTTGTCGGCAATTATCCCCCCGCCATACAGACCGAGTTCAAGCTCGCCGCCGCCCAGGCGATGGTGGAAGTCAACGACTTCGGGGTCGCCAACGGCGTTCTGGCGGAAATCGAGCCGAGTGAAGTCACCCGGGCGCAGGCTGCCCGCTACGACATTCTGAGGGGCCGGGTCGCGGATGCGTCGGGCCGGTCGCAGGAAGCGTTGACCGTGTTCGACCTCGTGACCAGGTCGGACGATCGCCCAAGGTCGGCTGAAGCCGAATACCGGGCGTTGCGGATCCGCTTCCGTGATGGCGAGCTGGACATCGATGAAACGATCGACCGGCTGGCCGGACTTGCCACGTCTTGGCGCGGCGACGAGATCGAGCTGAAAACCCTGCGGTTCCTGGCGCAGCTTTATGCCGAGCGCGGCAAGTACCGTGAAGCTTTCGAGGCTATGAAATCCGCGGTTCAGGCGTCGCCGGATTCCGATACGACGCGTCTTCTTCAGGAGGAGATGAACGGTCTCTTCAACGCCCTGTTCCTGGACGGTAAGGCGGACGAGATGCCGCCGATCAAGGCGTTGGCGCTGTTCTACGACTTCCGCGAGTTAACGCCGATCGGCCGGGAAGGTGACGAGATGGTCCGTCTGCTGGCGAAACGGCTGGTGGAAGTGGACCTGCTCGATCAGGCAACGGAGCTTCTGCGGCATCAGGTGGACAACAGGCTGAAGGGGGCCGCCCGGGCCCAGATCGCGGCGGACCTTGCCGCAATCTACATGATGGACCGCAAACCGGACGAGGCGCTCCGGGTGCTGAACCGAACCCGGCAGGCAAGCCTGCCGTCGACGCTGGAGCGGCAGCGTAACATCGTCGAGGCACGAGCCCTGACCGAAAGCGGACGGCCGGATCTGGCTCTGGAGCTTGTCCGCAACATGCGCGGCTCCGATGTCGACCGGCTCCGGGCCGATACCTTCTGGGCGGCGGAAAGCTGGCGGGACGCGGGCGAGCAGCTTGAAGCTATGCACGGGTCGCGCTGGTCCGACAACATTCCGCTCGACGAACTGGAGCGCAGGGACATCCTGCGGGCCGGAATCGCCTATTCGCTCGCGGGTGATCACCTCAGCCTCGAACGCCTGCAGACAAAATACATGGCCAAGATGTCCGACAGCCCCGAGGCACTCGCCTTTGAAATCGTAACCCGGCCGATCGAGGCCAAGGGCGTCGAGTTTCTCGAAGTTGCCAACAGGCTGGCCGATATCGATTCCCTGGAAACCTTCCTGAAGGAATACAGGCGACAGTACATGTCGCCAGACCGCAGCCCCGATCAGGCCTCGGCCTCTGCGATGACCGGACAGCCGGCGGGATAATCAAAAGCAAGGGTTCCCGCCCGAAGGCGTGAAGGCGGGTCAGTTGATGGCTTTTTTGCCCTGGGGAGCCGAAGCCGTCTGGCGCGGTTTCTTCAATTCGGACTTGTAGCGCATGACCAGTTCGGGAATGGAGCGCGTGCTCCGGTCAAGCCACTCGCAGCGGGATTTCAGAAAGTCCCGGTAGGTTTTTTCGTCGATTCCGGTCTGCAGCATCAGCCGCATGATCGCACCGTCCGCATCTGATTTCAGCGTATCGACGACCACTTCGTCGGCAAGACTGATTTTCCGGCTGATCAGCCAGATCGCCGCGTCCATTCGGCTTTGCTCGAAAAGGGTTCTGAGGATTGCGTCGAAAGACAGTTCACCGTTGGCGATCTGAATGCTGGCCTCGTGCCGGGAGTAGTGCATCCCGTCAAGCTCGATGTCGCCTTCGCGCTGCAGGTCTTCGATCGTCATGGCCAACCGTTCCAGGTCTCCGGACTCCAATGCCCTTTTCAAAGGGGCGGGAATGAGCGGGCAGTTGGTCTCCAGTACCAGCATCTGGGTTTCCAGAAAGTCCTCGTCCTTCAGTGCCCGTTTGGCAATACCGGCAAGCACCTCGGCTTCCGTGTTCGCGAAGATAAGGAGGGCAAGTGTTCCCTTCACGGAAAATGGCGCCCGAATATTATTAAGGAGCGCGTGCACGACATCGCGGCTGCTGCGGGCGATAAGCGTATCCGTCACCTCCTCGTTCAGGTCTGTTCGCCTGGCAACAGACAGCCGTTTGTCGTTGCCGCCCTTCTGCGCCAGGGTCATCAGGGCGACCTGGCTGATCATGGGCGAGCATTCGATCACGGGTTCCGAAAGCTCATAGTCTTCCTGGGCGAGACGATCGGCGAGATCCGATATGATACGGTCTGTCTTGGCGAGCCGGACAACCAGCTCATACCGGGCGGCCCGGTCCAACTGGTCGAAGACGGACAATACGATTCTTGAAAAAAGCTCCCTTTCCGCTTCGCTGGGATCATGGTCGTCAGACCTTGCGTATTCCCCTACGAGCGTTCGGATCAGTTTCGATCGCGCTTCCGGCTCTTTGATCCGGGCGAGCTGTTCAAGTTGTTCTCGTATCACAAAACCGCCACAAAATTTCAGAGGACGCAATTCGCCCTCAAATCGATCCGTAATAGTTACATTGTTATCTTAATTTTGTTCTACTTTGACAGGTCTGCCCCAAAGGAAAAATACATAAAAATATTCACTCTGGACGCACGGGAAGGAACTGGAGCAGATGCGTGAAAGTGGAGCGAGCCACGCAGGTCCCCAGGTTTCACACCGCAGGAGGCGGAACTTTGCCGAGCAATGCAGAGGTCGCCAAATGGGCACGCGGTGTCAAAGCCTTTGCACCATCCACCAGTATGGTTCTGCAGCCTTTACCTGGCGGTTCGGTCCCGGTTGACACCTGGAAGCGCAACAACATGAGACATGCCTAACCGCCGGCAAAGCTCTTCACAAGCGAGCCCGCGACCAGATTCCAGCCGTCGACAAGCACAAAGAAGATCAGCTTGAAGGGCAGGGAAATCACCACGGGCGGCAACATCATCATCCCCATCGACATCAGCACCGAAGCGATGACGAGATCGATGATCAGGAAGGGCAGGTAGAGGAGAAAGCCGATTTCGAAGGCGCGCCGCAGTTCAGAGATCATGAAGGCCGGCACGAGTGTTGCCATCGACAGGCTTTCCGGTCCTTCGGGCGCTTCCCTGCCCGAGAGTTCCTGGAACAGGGCGAGATCCTTTTCCCGAACCTGTCCCAGCATGAAGGCGCGGAAGGGCTCCGAGGTGCGCTCATAAGCCTGATCGAACTCGATGTCACCATTGATCAATGGCTGGACGCCGGCATCATAGGCCGCTTGCAGGGTCGGCGTCATGATGAAGGCGGACAGGAACAGGGCGAGGCTGACCATCACCATGTTTGGCGGGGCCGTCTGCAGGCCGATAGCAGAGCGCAGCAGAGAGAGCACGACCACAATGCGGGTGAAGCTGGTCACCATGACGAGGATGGACGGGGCCAGAGAAAGCACCGTCAGGAGAACGACGAGTTGAACGGCCCGTTCGGTCAGACTTGCCTCATCGCCAAAGCCGACGGAGATCTCCTGTGCGGAAGCTGTTCCTGCGAACAGGGCAAGAAGGGCAAGTGACAGGACGGCGAGCCCGACTGATCCGTATCCCCGCAATGCGCGACGTTCCTTTGTCATGCGTTTGACTGGCTGCCCAGTTCATCGAGAATTTTCGCCATTTCCTCCTCGATAGGGTTCTTGTCGCCCAGGCCTGGCCCCGGCTTGGGGGAGGAGGTTACCTCCACAATTTGCGTCTTCTCTTCTTTCGCGGGTTCTTCGACAGCCTCTTCGGTCTGAGCCTGAGCGGTTGCCGCGAGCCCTTCCTGGTCGGCAGGGGCGGCGGACGTCCCGGTCTTCTCCGGAGTGGCGACGGTCAATTCGTCCGCGATCAGATCCTCGATATCGAGTTCGATTTCGCGCGCGGCAGGGGCCGGTTCGTCCCGGGACGCGGTCATGTCCTGGTCTCCGCCGGCCGCCGGCGAGGTATCCTTCACTTCAAGGGGCTCCGGGATTTCAACGGTCTCGGGATCGTTCGCGGTCGTTTCTTCGGATGTTTCCAAAGGTTCTGCGTTTCCGGACGGGGCACCGGAAAAGGCGGGTTTTGCGGTCATTGAGACGGTGGCTCCTGCGTCCGCCCCGGCGGAGCCGGTCGTTTCCCCGGGAGTGTCCTGCGTGCCGGCGTCCTGCACGGCCGGGGCCGCTTCGGAAACGGCAACCATCGGCGCGATGACAGGTTCCACCTTCCGGGAAGTGGCCGCCGTCTCGACCGGAGACTGCAAGGCCGTTTTTGCCCTTGCGGCGGGACCTGATGCGGGCGGCGTAATCGAATGACTTCCATAGGATGGCCGTTCACGCGGCGCGAACGGCCGGGTCAGGGACCGGAGCGGCGAAGCGGTCTTGGAGCTGGAGATCCCGTCGTCCTCCGGGGCGGCAACCGGCTCGGCCCGCACCTCCGGAGCTTTCGGGGCAGATCTGTCTTCGTCCGCCGAGGGGGTGGTCACAGCCGGAGCCGCTGCCTGCGGCTGGGACTTGGAAGTTGCCCGGTTGAAACCGTTCTGGGTGGCTGCGCGCAGCAGATCCGCCGCCCGGCTTGATGCCGGATGGCTGGACCTTGCTCCTGCCTTGATGTCCAGCCGGCCGGATGCCGATACAGCCGCCGGAGCCGGGGCGGGAGTGGGAGCAGGGGGCTGGGTCGGGGCTGGAGCCGGGGCCGCTTTCGCGGGCGTGGGGCCGAAAGTGAACGGGTTTTCCCTGAGGCTTTCCGCAGCCGGTTGCCGCGCGGTCA
>NZ_JBNKYW010000277.1:0-12858 GCF_050301095.1 Roseibium sp. | reverse complement strand
CGCACCATTCCGGGCAACGAAAAGGATGTCGGCGCCGTTCTCAACAATCTTGCGGACAAGGACGTGGAAATCGTCACGGACCGGGACGGACTGGTTCATGTGTCCGGTCACCCGCGCCGCGGCGAGCTGGAGCAGCTTTACCGTCTGGTTCAGCCGAAAGTCGTGGTTCCCGTCCACGGCGAACCCTTGCATCTTGCGGCCCATGCCGCCTTCGCGGCCGGACAGGGGATCCGGGAAGTGGTGCGCGGCAAGAACGGCGACATCATCCGCCTGACCGCCGGCCGGGCCGCGGTTATCGACGAGGCACCGTCGGGTATTCTGGTGAAGGATGGCGAGATCCTGGACGATCCGGAAGTGACCGGTGTGAAGGAGCGCCGCAAGCTTTCCTATGCGGGCGCCGCAGTGGTCTCTCTGGTGGTCAATCGGGCAGGGGAGCTTCTTGCCGATCCGGATGTGACGTTGCTGGGGCTACCGGACACGGACGACGACGGTGAGCCGATGGAGGATATCGTTATCAAGGCCATTGTCGGCGCGGTGACGAGCATTCCGAAAGCGCGGCGCAAGGACAAGGATCTTGTCGGCGAGGCCGCACGGCGAGCCGCCAGGGCCGAGATCCTGGACGTGTGGGGCAAAAAGACGCTCTGCAAGGTGATGGTGACCCAACTATAGTCATAGTCACAAGGATCAGCTTGTATTTGCGGGCAGATCCGCGAAAACAACGCGGTGACCGGCTTTCAAGCCGGAGTGTTCCGGCGCAAGCGCGGCGGGGATTCCGGCGACAGGTCTGCTGCCGGAGCGGACAGGCCTGGCGATGCAGAGCCGGCGGGTTGCCCACTTGGAGGAATGTGCATGATCGGACGGCTTAATCACGTGGCAATCGCTGTCTCGGATATCGAGGCGGCGGCGGCGGTTTACAGGGACACGCTCGGCGCGGAGGTCTCTGCAAAGGAAGAACAGCCCGGCCATGGCGTCAGCACGGTGTTCATCAACCTGCCCAACACCAAGATCGAACTTCTGGAGCCGCTTGGCGACAGTTCGCCGATCACCAAGTTCCTCGAAAAGAACCCGTTCGGCGGTATCCACCACGTCTGTTACGAAGTCGATGATATCATCGCTGCGCGCGACCAGCTGGTGGCCAGTGGCGCCCGGGTGCTCGGCGATGGCGAACCGAAGATCGGCGCGCACGGAAAACCGGTGCTGTTCCTGCACCCGAAGGATTTTCTCGGTACACTGACCGAGCTGGAAGAGGCTTGAAGACATGTCCCTGGCGTTCGGCGCTGCCATCTACTTCATGATCTGGTGGATCCTGCTGTTCGCAATTCTGCCTTTCGGCATGCGCCGGACTCAGGAAGAAGCAGGCGAAGTGGTGCCGGGTTCCGAACCGAGTGCTCCGGAGCGGCCGCAGTTTCTCAAGGTGATCGTGATCACCACGATCGCGGCGACGGTATTGTTCGGCGTATACCTGGGATTGCGGAACGCGGGCTTCGGTCTGGACGACATTCCCTTTCTGAACCCGCCTGCAAGCAACTACGGCCTTCCGGGAAACTGAGCGCGTTCAGCGGGACGGCGCGGGCCGGTCTCACACGGAATTCGGCAAAAGAAAAAAGGCAGAGCGATAAGCCCTGCCTTTAAAAAGTTCCGCGTCTAAATTGACCCTGCTTCCCTTACCGATCGTTGTTATCAATCCGGTCGGGCGGCTGCGAACCCGAAGGTGCGCCTGAGGGTCCTTCCTCCCAAGACTCAGACCGCGATGTCCTTGAGCTTCTTGGTATTTCTACCAAGGCTCCTGTTTTTATGAGAACGAAACCTAGCGGATTGAATCACGCTTGTCACCTGTTTGTCGTATGCAGTTTGATTTTTTTGCTTGCCCGCTTCCTTAGGGGTATTTCGAACTAAAGTATTAGTAGGTAAAGAGCGCTTAATTTAGGCGGCAAAATGTATGGAACGGGCTGATTTTTGCCGCCTTTGCCTGCAAGGTCTGCAAAAGCCGGCAGGTCATGCGCAAAGGGCTTGTAATTGGGCGCGGCTTGCGCTTTGACTGCGCGAAAGGCCGTGACCAAGGTAAATTCCTGATTGCGGCCCAGGCTTTGCCCAAGATTGAGAGAATATTCATGCGCCTTTCCCGATATTTTCTGCCCATCCTGAAAGAAACGCCCAAGGAAGCAGAGATCGTTTCCCATCGGCTGATGTTGCGGGCCGGCATGATCCGGCAGCAATCCGCGGGGATCTATTCCTGGCTGCCGCTCGGACTGAAGGTCCTGCGCAAGATTGAACGCATCGTGGAAGAGGAACAGGCGCGCGCCGGTGCGATCCAGCTCCTGATGCCGACGATCCAGTCCGCCGACCTGTGGCGGGAAAGCGGACGCTACGATGCCTACGGCAAGGAGATGCTGCGCATTACGGACCGACACGAGCGTGACATGCTCTACGGTCCGACCAACGAGGAAATGATCACCGAGATCTTCCGCAGCTATGTGAAGTCCTACAAGGATCTGCCGCTGAACCTTTATCACATCCAGTGGAAGTTCCGCGACGAAGTGCGTCCGCGTTTCGGCGTGATGCGCGGGCGAGAGTTCCTGATGAAGGATGCCTATTCCTTCGATCTGGATCAGGAAAAGGCCGTGGAAGCCTACAACCGCATGTTCGTCGCTTACCTCAGGACCTACAAGCGCATGGGCCTGACCGCGATCCCGATGCGGGCCGAGACCGGTCCGATCGGCGGCGATCTCAGCCACGAGTTCATCGTGCTGGCGGATACCGGCGAAAGCGAAGTCTATTGCCATGCCGACTACCTGACCAAGGAAACGCCGGGTGAGGAAATCGACTTCAATGGCGATCTGACACCCATCGTCAAGGACTGGACGGCTCACTACGCAGCAACCGAAGACATCGTCGACAAGGCCGAATTCGAGGCTTCGGTGCCCGAGGACAAGCGGATCGTTGCCCGCGGGATCGAGGTTGGCCAGACCTTCTACTTCGGCACCAAGTATTCCGAACCGATGGGGGCCAAGGTGGCAACCGCGGAAGGAACCGAGGTGCCTGTCCACATGGGGTCCTATGGCGTTGGGGTTTCCCGCCTTCTTGGCGCCTTGATCGAAGCCAATCATGACGAGAACGGAATCATCTGGCACAAGTCGGTCGCGCCGTTCCATGTCGGACTGGTCAACCTGAAGCCCGGGGACGAGCTGACCGACAAGACGTCCGAGGATCTCTACGCCAAGTTGGAAGCCGCCGGCATCGAAGTGCTCTACGACGATACGGACACGCGGGCAGGCGCCAAGTTCGCGACCATGGATCTCATCGGTCTGCCGTATCAGGTCGTGGCCGGTCCGCGCGGGCTCAAGGACGGCCTCCTGGAAGTCAAGAACCGTGCAACTGGGGAAAAGGAAATGCTTTCTCCGGAAGCGACCTTGAACAAGCTGACCGCGGCATTGACGGACTAGGCAAGTCCGTCAATCCTCTGGGGTGGGATTCGGCCGCGGCAAACCAGACAATGGATCGCCGGGGCCGCGGGGCGTTGCTGAAGTGAACGGACATTGCTGAAGTGGATGGACAATGACAGCGGTAGATACGGCGGACGTTGACCAGGGACAGACGAATGCAGCGCCCACACGGCCCTTTTCCGCCTATGAATGGATGATCGCAGGCCGTTATCTGCGGTCCCGCCGGCGCGAGACGTTCATTTCCGTGATCGCAGGCTTCTCTTTTGTCGGCATCATGCTGGGGGTTGCGACCCTCGTGATCGTCATGGCCGTGATGAACGGCTTCCGCTCCGAACTGCTCGACAAGATCCTCGGCATCAACGGCCATATGCTGGTACAGCCCATCGACATGCCGCTTACCGACTATGATCCGGTGGCAAAACGGCTCGAGGGGGTGCCGGAGGTGGTAAGCGCCATTCCGTTCGTGGAAGGCCAGGCGCTGGTATCGGGGCCTGCCGGAAACCTTGGCGCGCTTGTGCGCGGTGTCCATGAAAGTGACCTGCGCCGCATTCCGCTGATCTCCGAAAATGTCCGCTCTGGAACGCTTGACGGCTTCGATGCAGGCGAGGGGGTTGCCGTCGGCTCCCGCATGGCCCAGCAGCTCGGCCTGACCACCGGCGACAACATCACCATCATTTCCCCGCGTGGCAGCGTCACGCCTATGGGGGTCACGCCCCGACTCAAGGCCTATCCGATCACGGCGATCTTCGAGATCGGCATGAGCGAATACGATTCCACCTTCCTGTTCATGCCGCTGGAAGAATCTCAGGCCTATTTCAACATGGATACCAAGGTCACGGGCATCGAGGTCTATGTCGTCGATCCCGACAAAGTTGAAGTGATGAGGAGGGCTCTGGAGGAGGCTGCCAATCGGCCGACTTTCATCACCGACTGGCGGCAGCGCAACGTCACCTTCTTTTCCGCGCTCGAGGTGGAGCGCAACGTGATGTTCATCATCCTCACGCTGATCGTTCTCGTCGCGGCGCTGAACATCATTTCCGGCCTGATCATGCTGGTGAAGGACAAGGGGCGCGACATCGCCATTCTCAGAACCATGGGAGCGACGCGCGGGTCCGTGATGCGGATCTTCCTGATCACCGGTGCCAGCATCGGCGTCGTCGGCACCTTCGCCGGCTTCGTACTGGGACTGGTCGTTTGCCTCAACATCGAGAGCATTCGCCAGTTCGTGTCCTGGTTGACGTCCACGCAGATTTTCGATCCAACGCTCTATTTTCTGTCGAAGCTTCCGGCCGAAATCGACACTGGCGAGACCATAACCGTATTGCTGATGTCTTTGGTGCTCTCGCTGCTGGCAACGCTTTATCCGGCCTGGCGCGCGGCCCGGCTGGATCCGGTTGAAGCGCTCCGGTATGAGTAGGGAGACGGAGATGAACATGGCTGTCGATCCGAGAAAGGATCCCGCGCTCGCTCCGGCCGCACTGGAACTTGCCGGCATCACCCGCAGCTTCGACGAAGGCGACCGCAAGCTGCACGTCCTCAATGGGGCCAATCTTCGCATCGAAGCCGGTGAAATGGTTGCGCTGGTCGCCGCCTCCGGCACCGGCAAGTCGACCCTGCTGCATATTGCCGGACTTCTGGAGCGCCCCGATGAGGGAGATGTGTTCCTGGGGCAGGTCAATTGCTCGGATCTTTCCGATGACGAACGCACCGCTATCCGGCGCAACGACATTGGCTTTGTCTACCAGTTTCATCACCTTCTGCCGGAATTCACGGCGCTGGAAAACATCATGATGCCGCAGATGATCCGCGGGCTTGCGAAGAAAGTCGCTGCGGAACGGGCTCAGGAGCTGCTGGAATACATGCGTCTGGGCGAAAGAGGCCTGCACCGGCCGTCGGAACTGTCCGGCGGCGAACAGCAACGCGTCGCTGTTGCCCGTGCCGTCGCCAACGCGCCGCGCATTCTTCTGCTCGATGAGCCGACGGGCAACCTCGACCCCAACACCGCCAACTATGTGTTCGATGCCTTGTCGGCACTGGTGCGCGCGTCCGGGGTCGCGACGCTCTTTGCCACGCACAATCTGGAGCTGGCCGGCCGGATGGACCGGGCGATCACCCTCAAGGACGGGTTGGTCAGGGATCTTTAGCCGGGTCATAACAGCCATCCGCAGCGGTTTGCGGTGGCTGGAAGGCGCGGGCTGAGAAAGCCGGAACAAAGCAATAACTCAAGGTTTTCAGCAAATTTGATTTGCCGGTAAGGAGTGAGAACAAAAAGGGCTTGCAAAGCGAACAAAGATGGAACATATTCACTCAACCCAAGAGTAAAGGGGTGGAGGGTGTGATGATCCATATCGTTCGTGATTTCGCTGCTTTCAGTTCTCTGGTGTGCTTCTGCACCACGCTTGCCGTTTGGGGCGACGTTCTGTTCTCGCTCGGGTGACGGTTCCGGCTACGCTCCCGCACTTGCCGGGAGGCGGCCGCAAATGTTGCTGATCGGAAAGACGCCCGAGCTTTGCGTTGCCCGTCCATTTCTGCGCGGCGTCAAAGAACAGCGGTGACAACTCTACCGGCTGCTCGACAGCCTTCCCGGAAAGCGCTTCACTTGACGACTGATTCTGGAAGTCGATAAGAGCGCTGACATGACTGGTTCCGAAACCAAAGATAACGAGGCTCCGTTAGAGCCCGCCGCCGAGGGACGGGAAAGTACCGGCCCCGGTTTCGTCCATCTCAGGGTTCATTCCGCGCTGTCGCTTCTGGAAGGCGCGCTGCCGATTAAGAAGCTTCTGGATCTTGCCAAGGCAGACGACCAGCCCGCCCTGGCCATCGCCGACACCAACAATCTCTTCGGAGCCCAGGAATTTTCCAGCAAGGCCTGGGGAGCGGGCATCCAGCCGATCACGGCCTGTCAGCTGTCCGTATTCTTCGACGACGGGCTGGAGAGCGGCCGTCGCGGCGAGCCTGCACTCGCCGATGTTGTTCTTATCGCCATGACAGAGGCCGGCTACGGCAACCTGATGGAATTGTCCTCCAGGGCGTTTCTGGATACGGAAACGGGCCTGAGGCCGCATGTGTCTGCAGCCTATCTGCTTTCCAAGGCCGAGGATGTCATCGTGCTGACGGGGGGCGCCAACGGGCCGGTCGGGGCGGCTCTGCTGGCAGGGCGCAAGGATCTGGCGCGGGAACGTCTTGGCAAACTTGCGGAAGGATTCTCGGGCCGCTGTTACGTCGAGATCCAGCGCCACGGCATGGAGGCGGAGCGCAAGACGGAAAACACCTTCCTCGACCTTGCCTATGAAACGGGCTTGCCGCTGGTTGCCACGAACGAGGCCTTCTTCCCGAAACGGGAAGACTACGAAGCCCACGATGCCCTGATCTGCATTTCGGAGGGCCGTGTGCTGATCGAGGAAGATCGCCGCCGCCTGACGCCGGAGCACTATTTCAAGAGCCGGGCGGAGATGTGCGCCTTGTTCGCCGATTTGCCCGAAGCACTGGCCTCGACGGTCGAAATCGCGAAACGCTGCAGTTTCCGGCCCTTGCGCCGCAATCCCATCCTGCCGCGTTTCGCCGGTGCCGATGCGGATCCGGAGGAGGCCGAACAGGCCGAGGCCGCGGAACTGATCCGTCAGGCCCGCGAAGGCCTGAAAGCACGCCTCGAAGCTCATGGTCTGGCCCCGGGTCTTGAGGAAAAGGACTACTGGGAACGGCTCGACTACGAGACCGGCATTATCGAGCGGATGAAGTTTCCCGGCTACTTCCTTATCGTTGCCGACTTCATCAAATGGGCGAAGTCCAATGACATTCCGGTCGGGCCGGGCCGCGGCTCCGGTGCCGGTTCACTAGTGGCCTGGTCGCTGACCATCACCGACCTCGACCCGATGCGCTTCTCGCTCCTGTTCGAACGCTTCCTCAATCCGGAACGTGTGTCGATGCCCGACTTCGACATCGACTTCTGCCAGAGCCGGCGCGAAGAGGTGATCCGCTACGTTCAGGAGAAATACGGCCGCAAGCAGGTGGCGCAGATTATCACCTTCGGATCGCTGCAGGCCCGCGCCGTTCTGCGCGATGTCGGCCGCGTGCTGCAAATGCCTTATGGCCAGGTGGACCGGCTCTGCAAGCTGGTGCCGGCCAATCCGGCCAATCCGGTGACACTCGGCCAGGCGCTCGAGGACGAACCGCGCCTTCGGGAAGCTGCGCGGGAAGAGGAGATCGTCGAGCGTCTGCTCGGCATGGCGCAGAAGCTGGAAGGGCTTTACCGGCATGCCTCGACCCACGCCGCCGGCGTGGTGATCGGCGACCGGCCGCTGGAAAAGCTCGTGCCGCTCTACCGCGATCCGCGCTCAGACATGCCGGTGGCGCAGTTCAACATGAAGATGGTGGAAGACGCAGGCCTGGTGAAGTTCGACTTTCTCGGCCTGAAAACGCTGACGGTGATCGATACCGCCGTGAAGCTGATCGAGCGGCGCGGGGTCAAGGTCGATGTGGCGAGCCTGCCGATCGACGATTTGCCGACGTACCAGCTTCTGGCACGGGGCGAGACCTTCGGGGTGTTCCAGCTTGAAAGTCAGGGCATGCGCCGGGCAATCGCCGGCATGAAACCCGACCGTTTCGAGGACATCATCGCGCTGGTGGCACTCTATCGTCCCGGCCCGATGGAAAACATTCCGGTCTACAATGCGGTGAAGCACGGCGAGCAGGACCCGGACTGCCTGCATCCGCTCCTGGAACCCATCCTGATGGAGACGAACGGCATCATCGTCTATCAGGAACAGGTAATGCAGATCGCCCAGGTGCTGTCCGGCTATTCCCTCGGTGAAGCTGACCTTCTGCGCCGCGCGATGGGTAAGAAGATCGCTGCGGAGATGGAAATCCAGCGGGCGCGTTTCGTCGATGGTGCCGTGGAACGCGGCATCAACAAGACCCAGGCCGGAACCATTTTCGACCTGGTGGCCAAGTTCGCAAACTACGGTTTCAACAAGTCCCACGCCGCCGCCTATGCGCTGGTTTCCTATCACACGGCCTGGCTCAAGGCGAACCACCCGGTGGAGTTCATGGCCGCGTCCATGACACTGGATCTCGGCAACACGGAAAAGCTGGGTGACTTCCGCCAGGAAGCCCGCCGCATGAAGATCGACATCGAACCGCCGTCCATCAACCGCGGGCAGGTCTACTTCGATGTCTCCGATGGCAAGATCCTCTACGCCATGGGGGCGATCAAGGGGGTCGGCGAGCAGGCGGTGGAACACATCGTCGAAGTGCGCGGCGACAAGCCTTTCAAGAGCCTGGGGGATTTCGCCCGCCGGATTTCGCCCAAAGCGCTTAACAAGCGGACGCTTGAAAACCTCGTGGCCGCCGGTGCGTTCGACGAGCTTGAACCAAACAGGGCCAAAGTCTTCGAAGGACTCGACCGGATCATGGGGCTGGCGCAGCGGACGGAAGAAAACAGGACGCTCGGCCAGGACGAACTTTTCGGCGGCAGCGACAGCGAGGAACCCCTGCAGCTCGACGAGGTCCATGGCTGGACCAACGAAGAAAAGCTGCAGCGCGAACATGCCGCCATCGGATTTTACCTCTCCGCCCATCCGATTGACGAATATGCAAGTGTTCTGGAGAAGATGCGCGCACAGCCGTGGGCGCAGTTTTCCGAGGCCGTGAAAAAGGGAGCCTCCCACGGCCGCCTTGCCGGAACGGTCGTCTCCATGCAGGAGCGCAAAACCAAATCGGGCACGCGCATGGGTATCGCCCGTCTGTCCGACGCGACCGGTCAATACGAAGCGCTGTTGTTCCGCGAAAAGCTTGAGCAGTTCCGCGATGTCCTGCAGGCGGGCCGGTCCGTCGTCGTGCTGGTCGGTGCCGATATGCGCGATGATGAACCATCGCTGCGCATCGAGCAGGTAGACCCGATCGACAAGGTGGCTGCCCGATTGCAGAAGAGCATGCGTGTCTTTGTCCGCGACGAACGGCCGATCCCGAGCCTTGCCAAGCAGCTGCAGGTGAGGGGCGAGGGTGATGTGACGGTGATCGTGCTGCTGGAAAACGGTGCGCGCGAGGTTGAGGTGAAATTGCCGGGCCGCTTCCGCCTGTCGCCCGAAATTGCCGGTGCGCTCAAGGCCGTTCCGGGAGTGACCGACGTCCAGTTGGCCTGATCCAAGGCGGTTAAGCGGAACCACCGCTTTGGCGGGAAAGTCAAGCCGTTTGCGTTGTCTGACTTAACAAAACATGCGTGCATTTGGAAATATTGCACGTAAAAATAGATTTTGATCTCTCTGTGACTGAAGGGACGGCAAATAAATTGTAGCGGCGTTTGTCCGGCCAAATTTCAATTTTGGCGAATTTCCGCGGATGAAGTTTCAAAGCGTCTGGAGTTATTGGTCTTTCATTAATAGTAATCCGAATTGCTCTTTCCCGGTTAGTCTTGTTTTGACGACTCCGCCCGCATTCTCCTCCCAACAACGCGGTAGCGCGTGGAAGTTTTGGGAATTGGTGATGAAATTCGTTCGACTGTTCGTGCTGCTCATTGCAGCGGGTGCCGGAATTGGGGCTTTCTATCTTGTGATGAACAAGGAAGAAGCACCGGTGATCCCCGTCGTAGTCGCGCCGGTGGTGACCGGAACCAAGGTTCTGGTTGCGGCCAAGGACATTCCTCTTGGCGGGAAACTGACCGACAAGGATCTGGAATGGGCGGATTGGCCGGAGAGTGCCGTGCCAGAGGGGGTGGTGACAAAGGACATCGACCCGTCTGCAATGGAAATGCTTCTGGGGCGAATCGCAAAAGCTCGGATCTATTCCGGCGAACCGATCCGGACGGAGCGCCTCATCAACACCGACAAGGGCTACATGGCGGCTCTTCTGCCGAAGGGTAAACGGGCGATCGCTGTCCGGGTCGAGCAGGAAACCTCTGCGGGCGGCTTTATCCTTCCGGGCGACAAGGTGGATGTCATCCTGACCCGCAAGATCGGTGACGGTCACGTGACCAGTGAAACCATTCTGGAAAACATTCGCGTGCTGGCCATTGACCAGACCACAGCCGGTGAACAGGAAACCAAGACCCTGTCGCCGCAGCGTACCGCCACACTTGAACTCACCCCGGCACAGTCGGAGGTCATTGTGCAGTCACAGCAAGTCGGCAGCATCGCGCTCGCGCTCAGAAGCGCCGAAGATTCGGCGGAAGTCGCGGTTGTCGAGGAGAAAAAGCGGCGGAAGGATGCCAAGTTCGTCCGCGTTCAGGAAAACCGCTGGTCCATCGGGGATGTGCAGGGGACCGGTGTGGAATAACCGGGAAAATCCGGGAGGCGCCAGGAACGCGCGGGCGGGAGGAAACCCGTCCGCGTGTTTCGTTTCATGGGAGGGCACGTTTGTGACCGGTCTCACCGTAACCTTGTGCGGCCGAAGCCTGGATCATCCCTGCGCCGGCCAGACGATTTCGATACGAATTCCACCGGGTTCCAGAAACATCATGTGCTGGCGCGGTCCGCTGCCAAGCGGTTCCGGTTCGAATTCGATTGTCACACCGGGCCAGACGCGAATCTTGTCCGCCAGCGCAAGAAGGTCTTCCTTGCTGCCGACTTCAAAGGCAACGTGATGCAGGCCGATATTGGTCTTGCGATCGAAGTCTGTCATAGGCTGCGACCGGTCAGCCTGCCAGAGTGTCAGGCGGCAGGTGCCGTCCGATACAGTCGTGCGCGGATAACTGTCGTCGCGTGCCAGCAGTTTCCAACCGAGCAGATCAATGAAGAGGGACGTCGTCTCATCCAGGTTGCGGACGGTAAGACCGAGGTGGTTGATGCCTTTGGTGGACATTAAGCTGGATTCCTTGTCCGTTTATACGTAAAAATTGCGATGTTTGGAGGCAAGCGTTTTTCAGCTGAAGCGCGCGGCACTGACATATGTTCGGACCGAGACCGTCAAATTGATGTAGGCGCTGGCAACTCCTGTTGAGAAATCCGGTCCCTAGGCCTTGAAATAATATTTCTTCCCAACTATAAGGCGCGCATTCCACACGCAAGGGGCGGAAACCGAGCTTATCGGGGTCCATCCGGTGGCCGAAGGAAAAAAATCCTGCGGTCCACATCCTCTTGCGGAGGTCAAACCGGAAAACTCAGGAGATAAGGGCCATGGCATTGCCCGATTTCACCATGCGCCAGCTGCTTGAAGCTGGTGTGCACTTTGGTCACCAGAAACACCGTTGGAACCCGCGCATGGGTCAGTACATCTTTGGTGTACGCAACGATGTTCACATCATGGACCTGTCCCAGACGGTTCCGCTGCTGCATCAGGCTCTGAAAGCCGTTTCCGACACCGTTGCCGGTGGTGGCCGCGTTCTGATCGTCGGCACCAAGCGTCAGGCTCAGGAAGCTGTTGCAACCTCTGCACGGAATTCCGCTCAGTATTTCGTCAATGCCCGCTGGCTCGGCGGCATGCTGACCAACTGGAAAACCATTTCCCAGTCCATTCAGCGCCTTCGCAAGCTGGAAGAGACCCTTTCTTCCGACGCTGCCAATGCTCTGACCAAGAAAGAACGCCTGTTCATGGACCGTGAGCGTGAAAAGCTCGAGCGGAACCTCGGCGGCATCAAGGACATGGGCGGCATCCCGGACCTGATCTTCGTGATCGACACAAACCGTGAAGCCATCGCCATCCAGGAAGCCCGCCGTCTGGGTATCCCGGTTGCCGCGATCCTGGACTCCAACTCCAATCCGGAAGGCATCACCTATCCGGTGCCGGGCAACGACGACGCCGGCCGTGCGATCTCGCTCTACTGCGACCTGATCGCCCGCGCTGCCATCGACGGCATCTCCCGCGCACAGGGTGCAGCCGGCATGGATATCGGCGAATCGGAAGAAGCTCCGGTTGAAGAAGCACTCGCAGAAGCTGCTGAAGAAGCTCCGGCCGAGGCCGAAGCGGCTGCAGCTGAAGCCTAAGTCAACTCCTGCCGCGGCCAGCCGCGGCAGTTCACTGTTGAATTCGCAAGGCGGGCTGCGATTTGTTGCAGTCCCGTCATAAAGACGCGCAAAGCCAACGGCTAAAGCGTGTCTTATCTGAAACCCCCATCCACGAGGCAATCGATGAGCATTACCGCTGCGATGGTAAAAGAGCTCCGTGAGAAATCCGGCGCTGGCATGATGGACTGCAAGACCGCCCTTACCGAAACGGGCGGCGACATGGAAGCGGCTGTTGACTGGCTGCGCACCAAGGGCCTGGCCAAGGCTGCCAAGAAGGCAGGCCGTGTGGCCGCTGAAGGTCTTGTTGGCGTTGCCAGCGAAGGCACCAAGGCTGCCGTTATCGAGCTGAACTCCGAAACCGACTTCGTTGCCCGCAACGAAGGCTTCCAGGAGCTGGTCTCCAAGGTTGCCAAGGTTGCCATTTCGACCGACGGCACGCTGGAAGCAATCTCTGCTGCCGATCTCGACGGCAAGCCTGT
>NZ_JBNKYW010000276.1:0-20164 GCF_050301095.1 Roseibium sp. | reverse complement strand
TCGTATGGCAAGGTTGCGACGAATGCTTCGGCGTCGAAATCGGGAAGGGCGATCCTGAGGGCCGACAACGACCGCTCGATGGCCGCCGGGCTGCCCCAGCCCGCACTGGCGGCCACCGCGTACATCAGGTCGTCGGTTCGTGGCCTACCGATCCGGTCCAGCACCGTCAGTGCCTCCTCGTGGCAGCCACGATGCAACAGCGCGCGTGCCAGGTGGGTCCAGTAGCGTTGCGGGTGGTACGGGTTGAGCCGCAACGACTTGCGCACCCATTCCTCCCCTTCCGCCGCCCGTCCGGCAAAGGTCAGGATCTCGCCCATGGCACAGATCGACCGGTCGTCATTGGGGTTCAGAAACAAGGCGCGTTCCTGGTGCCACAGGGCCCGCGGCAGGTTGCCCCGGATAAGGTGGTTCTGAGCCAGGACCCGATGGCATTCGCTTTCGTTTTCGTCGAGTTCAAGCCCGCGTTCGGCCGCGGCCTGTGAGCGATCCACCAGCTCTGACTGGTCGCCAAGGTGGTGGACCATTGCCTGGCCGAGGCCACATGCGAGCCAGGCGTGCGCGAGTGCATATTGCGGATCGCGGTCGATGGCCTGGTCGAAGAGATCAATGCAAAGCCGGCAATCTTCCGGAGTGAACAGGTGGTGGTGGAATTTGCCCTTGAGCAGCAGGTCATATGAAGCGAGGCGCTCCATCGGGACGGACCGCACCCGATTGAGGAGGACCTTCTCGACCCGGCCGACCAGGGTGGACACCAGCGTTGAGACGATTTCGTTCTGGATTTCGAATACGTCAACGATTTCGCGCTCGTATTGATGTCCCCAGACCAGGCGGCTTCGCGCGCCGTCGAGAAGCTGAACGCCAATTCGAACCTTGCCGCCCGCGCGGCGGACGCTGCCGCGCACCAGGAAATCGGCGCCGAGCGCCGTGGCGATCTCGTTCTCGGGAACCTCCTGTCCGCGATACATGAACGACGATCCGCGTGCGATGACCTCCAGATCGTGAAAACACGAGAGTGCTGTTGTCAGGTCCTCGGCGATGCCGTCGGCCAGATACAGGTCCTCCTCCCCGGAGAGGTTGTCAAAGGGAAGGACGGCGACGACGGGGCCCTCGGTGCCTTGTGCGAGTGGCGGCAGGGGGGCACTTGCGGAAGCGGGAGGTTCAGGTGTCGTGTTCCGGCCGTGCCGGATTCGATCGTGGACCGCTATCGTCTCATCGCATGGCGTTGCGCCAAGCTCCCGCAGCAGCGCGTCGGCGCAAACCTGGAATTGCCGCAGGGCGTCCGAACGGCGGTTGGTTCGCGCAAACAGTTCCATGAGCGCCCGGTGCGCCTTTTCGCAGGCCGGGTCGATGGCAAGCCGCCGATACAACACCCTTTCCGCCTCGCTGTCGCGTCCTTCACTGATCAGAATTTCGGCAAGCCGTTCGATGACGTGACAGGCGCTCTTCCGAAGGTGTTCGCGCGCGTCCCTCAGCCAGTCGTCGAACTCGGGAGCCCGCAGATGGAAGCCTTCAAGCAGTTCCCCGCGGTAAAGCTTCAGGCAATCCGCCAGTGTTGCCGCATCGCCGGCATCCGTTCCGGCTTTGAAACGCAAAACGTCCGAATTGCATCGAGCCGGATCCAGCCGAAGCCCTTCTCCCTCGGAAAGGACGACGGGACCGACGTGCTGTCTTATGTGGGACAGTGCTTGCCGTACATTGTGCCGTGCACGGTCATCGCCCGTGTGGCTCCATAGCAAGGTCGCGATGTTCTCGCGGTTCACGACGGCCGGATACTCGACGGCGAGAAAAGCCAGCAATGCCTGCGCCTTCTTCGCTTGAAGCATAACCGGTTGGTCGGCCCGCGAGACTTCGAAACGGCCCAGAACGCTCAGGTGAACGAGACTTTCCATGACACAAATATAACCGGAAATCAGGGTCGTGGAACTTGTTTGCGTGGCGTCTGCGGCAGCGCGCCGGAATAACCGGTCCTCGCCTTCTCCTTCCCGGTGGGCCATTCCCTCAATGACTTGGCATCTGCCCGGGCCGATGTACGGTTACTTCCGTTCCTTGACCGTCTGGCGGCTGCGGGCGAAGGCGAGGGCGTCTGCCGGGACGTTCCTGGTGATCGTGCTGCCGGCCGCGACGAGGCTGTTGTCGCCGATCTTCACGGGGGCGACGAGGGCGGAGTTGGAGCCGATGAAGGCGCGGGCGCCGATCTCGGTGCGGTGCTTGTTGACGCCGTCATAGTTGCAGGTGATCGTTCCCGCGCCGATATTGGCAGCCGCGCCGACGCTGGCATCGCCGATATAGCTGAGGTGATTGACCTTTGCGCCTTCGGCAATCTCGGCGTTTTTCACCTCGCAGAAATTGCCCACCTTGGAACCTGCATGCAGGTGAGCACCTGGCCTTAAACGCGCGAAAGGGCCGACGGAGGTGCCCGCCGCAATGCGGGCGCCCTCGATATGGCAATAGGCGTGAATGACGGCTCCCGCTTCTACAGTGACGCCGGGTCCGAAGAAAACGTTCGGCTCCAGGGTGACATCGGGGGCAAGCTCGGTGTCGTGGCTCAGGAACACCGTTTCCGGAGCCATCATCGAAACGCCCGAGACCATCAGCTCGTGCCGCCGTCGCTGCTGCCAGATCCGTTCGATCACGGCCAATTCCGCCCGGTTGTTGCAGCCGATGACTTCGCTTTCGTCCGCCTGAACGCTCACCACGCTTCTGCCGTCCGCCTTGGCGATTTCCACGATGTCCGTCAGGTAGTATTCGCCCTTGGCATTATCGTTGCCGATCCTCTCCAGAAGCTCCAGCGCAAGGCGGCCGTTGATCGCCAGAAGGCCGCTGTTGCATCTGGTGATGCGGCGCTCTTCTTCACTGGCGTCCCGTTCTTCCCGGATCGCCACCAGTTGCCCATCCGTTTCGATAAGGCGGCCATAGCCGGTCGGCTTGTCGGTTTCGAAGCCGATCACCACCACATCGTGGCCGGCGGAGAGCATTTCGCGGGCGGCGAGGAAGGGCGCTCCGGTCACCAGCGGTACGTCGCCGTAAGTCACGAGGACGTCGTCGTAACCCCGTTCGATCGCCGCGCGTGCAGCCATCACGGCATGGGCCGTGCCAAGCCGTTCTGACTGGAGGAAGGTTTCAAGACTAAGACCAGGCACTGCAGCCGCCTCGCGGACCGTGTCGGCGTCGCGGCCGAGCACCAGCGCGGCGTCCTTGACGCCGACATCGGCGAGGGTCCGCGTGACATGGGCGATCATCGGCAGGCCCGCGATCTTGTGCAGGACCTTGGATTTCGACGATTTCATGCGGGTGCTGTCGCCCGCGGCCAGAACAATCGTTAAGCAGCTTCTGTTTTCCATGGTCTGTCTTCCGGAGCGAGAGAGGTGGATCGACAGGGGAGGCGGTTACTTCAGGTACCAGCCCCAGGTCTCGTTCTTGTCGAAGGCGGTGATCTGCTTGACCTCGAGATAATTGGAGAGACCCCACTTGCCGAGTTCCCGGCCGATGCCGGACTGCTTGTAACCGCCCCAGGGCGCTTCGGTGAAAGTGGGCTGGGAGCAGTTGATCCAGACGATTCCGGCCTTGAAGGCACGCGCCACCCGTTCGCAGCGGTCAAGGTCGTCCGACATGACCGCGGCGGCCAGGCCGAAGCGGCTGTCGTTGGCCATGCGGATGGCGTCCGTCTCGTCCCGGAACGGTTTGACACAGACGACAGGGCCGAAGATCTCCTCCCGCCAGACGATGTTGTCCTCGCTCATATCGGTCAGGATTGTCGGTTCCAGGAAATAGCCCTTTTGAAGACCTTCCGGCCGTTTGCCACCGGTGGCGATCCTGGCGCCGCCGGAGACGCCACGTTCGATCATCGCGTGGATCTTGTCATATTGGCCTTTCGATACGAGGGGGCCGAGCAGGGTGCCGTCGTCAAGCCCGTTGCCGATGCTGATCTTTTTTGTTTCTTCCACCAGGCGGGTGAGCAGCGCCGGATAAAGGCTTTCTTCCACCAGCACCCGCGAGGTCGCCGAGCAGACCTCGCCCTGGTTCCAGAAGATGCCGAACATGATCCACTCGACGGCCTTGTCGATGTCGCTGTCCGCAAAAACCACGAAGGGCGATTTGCCGCCAAGTTCCAGGCTGACGTTCTTGATGTCGCGGGCCGCTGCCGCCATGATCCTGCTTCCGGTCGGCACAGACCCGGTAAAAGCCAGCTTGTCGATGCCGGGATGCTCGGACAGCGGCTGGCCCGCGTCCGGGCCAAGGCCGGTGACGATGTTCAGAACGCCCGCGGGCAGTCCGGCGTCTTCGGCGATGGCACCGAGTTCCAGCGCCGTCAGCGGGGTAAGTTCGGATGGTTTCAGCACCATGGTGCAGCCGGCGGCGAGGGCTGGGGCAACTTTCCAGGCAGCCATCAGCAGCGGGTAGTTCCAGGGGATAATGGCTCCCGCGACACCGACAGGCTCGCGCACCACCCTGGAGGAAAAGCGGTCGTCGCCAAGCGGAATGACTTCTTCCGGATTTGCGTCCAGTTCTTCGGCGAGATCCGCGTAGAAGCGGAAGCAGCCGGCGGTGTCCTCGATGTCCCAGACGGCTTCCGGCAGGGGCTTGCCGTTGTCCAGCACCTCCAGCCGCGCCAGGTCCTGCGTGCGCTCCTCGATCCGTGCGGCCATGGCGCGCAGGTAACCGGCGCGCTCCCTGCCGGACAGTTTCGGCCAGGGGCCATGGTCGAACGCGACCCGGGCGGCGCGGACGGCGGTATTGATGTCTTCCGCCGTTCCGGCCGGCGCGTCTGCAATAATCTCTTCCGTTGCCGGATTGACGACCGGGAAGCGGCCTCCCTTCAGCGGCAGGTGCCACTCTCCGTTGATGAAAAGCTTGTCGCGCATCTCTAGCTCCTCCTCCCCGAGGCAACCGGGCGGTTCGTTATTTGTTGCGGGAAACGGTTTCCAGGATCTTTTCGGCGGCGAGCCGCGCGCCGGAATGGGCCTGCATTTTGCCGGCATTGGCCTTCAGGCGTTTCTGCATCGCCGTGTCGTTCAGCAGGCCGGTGATGGCGCCCGACAGCTCCTCCGGGCTCCAGTCATAGCGGGCAAGATTTCTGCCGACGCCGGTTTCCCCGGCGCGGGTGGCGTTGTCATGGCCGTCCCAGCAATAGGGCATGATGAGCGAAGGCACGCCGAAATAAAGCGCTTCGCAGAAACTGTTGTTGCCGCCGTGATGGATGAAGAGGCTGGCCTGACGGACGACGGAAGGCTGCGGGAACCAGCTGTCGACGAAGACATTGTCCGGCACGTCGCTGTATTCGTCGCGCCACGGCCCGGCATTGACGAGGAAGCGGAAGGGCAGGCGTTCAAACACGTCGATCATGCGCTTCATCATGTCGACATCCATGGCGCCGAGCGAACCGAAACTGGTCAGCACCAACGGCTCGTCGTTACAGCGCGCAAACCGCGGCGGCAGGTAGTCCACCTCGTGCCGCACGCAGCCGTCGAGAAAGACGAAATAGTCCGGGTCGAGAGCCTCGGCGCGCTCGTGGCGGATAATGCTTGGAGCCAGCAGCAGGTTCAGCCAGGGAGAGGGGCCGAGAAACTCCGGTGCCTGGGGCGCCTTCAGGCCGCATTCCTGCAGGAAGGCGGCAAAGCGCTTGTGGGCCGGAGCGGTCGCCTTGCGGTATTTTTTCAAGAACGCCGCGCAGTCTTCCGGAGCGTTGGCGCTGCAGCCTGAAAGATAAGGCGGAACGTTCTCGTCCGGCACTTCCGTTTCCGCGCAGGAAACGACCCGGATCCACGGCACGCCCGCATTGGCGACGGCCGGAAACATGACGACGTTGTCGAGCACAATGCCGTCCGGCTTCAGGCGCTGCAGCAACTGGCGCAGGGGCTCCTCGACATCCATGGCTGTGTCGACGATGGCTTCCCAGGTCGGGGCGACGTAGCTGTCGAGTTGATCGAAGGGCGATTGCCGGAAGGCGTCCTGGTGCCGGTTGATGAAGTCGGTCCAGTCGGTGGCTGTGCTCTCGCCGCCCCCGGCCAGCGGGTATTCGGCAAAACCGTACTCGGAAAAGACGCCGCTGAAACCCGGGTGGCAGATGAAAACAGGCCGTGCACCCAGATGTTTGAGCTGCTGGGCGATGCCGACGCAGTTGAGGGCTGCGCCGTAGCTGGCTTCGGGGAAGAGGGCGATTGTCTTTGCGTTGGGCATGGGCGGGGGAAATGCTTACCGGGATACGAGCTTGAAACGGGGAGGAACGCCCCGGCCGGCGATCCGTGGCCGCTGCGACTGGGACTGCTGGATGTGGACGCGCATGAGATCGGCGGCCAGGGCCATCTGGCCGCGCTCGATCTGTTCGAGGATCTGCAGATGTTCCAGGTTGGACTGCATCACGCGGAAGAGGCCGACGTGGGGCTGCGAGGGCAGGGCGTAGCGGCGGCGGTGATGTGTCGTCAGTGCTTCGGCGAGAAACGGATTGCCGCAGCTTTTCGCGATCAGCAGGTGGAAATCCCTGTCGGTGCGTTCGAACAGGCGCTGGTCGAAGGTGGCTTCGGTCATGGTCTGAAGCGCCATCATCGACTGGCGTAGCGACAGGATGGCCGTGGAATCGCGGTGAAAGTCCGGCAGGGTCAGGGCCAGTGGCTCGGTCGCCAGGCGGAATTCATAGCTTTTGGCCGTGGCTTCCGGGCTGACGGCAAATTCCTTAAGGGTCCATTGTTGCCCGGCGCCGCGTACGGCGAGATTGTCCTCTGCCAGTTTCAAAAGCGCATTTTGTACCGACTGGCGCGAGGCGTCATAGCGTCTTTGTAGCGCGGCGACGGTTTGTATTTCGGAAATTCGCCCGGCTGCCAGGTCGCGCAGGATGGCGTTGTTGAGATCGTCCTCCGGCGCGTTGCCAGTGTCCGGATTCAGGCTGGCGATGGTCACGGAATCGGCAGCGAAACGGTATCCTCCGTCCGCGTCCGTTGTGACAAGGCCGCGTTCCGCGAGTATCTGCAGGGCCTTGCGGACCGGAGTTCTTGAGACATTACAAAGGCTTGCGATTGCCTGCTCGGCAAGCCGGTCGCCCTTGGACATGCCGCGCTCGGTCGCGATGTCCAGTATTTTTTGCGCCAATTCGACATGCCTGCGGTTGGGTTTTTTTTGCTCTGCCGTCATCTGACCTGCTGCCTGTTTGTGGGTGCATGCTGCCTTTTGGGCGCTGATATTGCAAGGGCTTCCTTGCACGAATTGCCGAAAATCGCTGGATTTCAGATTCTGTATTGACAGTACTTTTTTTGAAAATAATACTCTTTATCCGTCTGGCGTAACAGATCGCAGCAAGCGGCAGCGCCCGAACAGAGGTTGGACCAACAGTTAAAAAGGGAGTTTTCCCGTGACAGCGAAGACGCATTTCCTTTCCAGAACCGGGCTTGCCGCGCTTGTGGCCCTGGGGCTTAGCGCAGGCGGGGCAGGGGCCGCGGACCTGGTGATTTCAAACTGGGACGGCTACATGGCTCCGGACATTGCCGAGAGCTTCAAGAAGGCGACCGGTCTCGAAATCGAGGTGGTCAATCACGCCACCAACGAAGAGATCATGGGCAAGCTGATGGCGAGCGGCGGCAAGGGCTACGATCTCGTTTTTGTGTCCTCGCCCTTTGCCGAGGTGCTCAACCACCAGGGCCTGCTGGAAACGGTCGACGAGGCAGCCGTGCCGAACCTTGCCAACCTCTATCCGGAGGCCGCCAGCCTCGCCTACGATCCGGGCAATGCTTTCTCCGTGCCCTACGCCTGGGGTACCACGGGTCTGTGCTACCGCTCCGATCTTGTTGAGGGTTCGCCGGACAGCTGGATGGCGCTTCTGAAATCTCCCGACGACCTGAAGGGCAAGACCACGATGCTGGCGACGGACCGCTGGCTGATGGCGGCCGGTCTTCTCGGGCTCGGTTATTCGGTCAACGAGAGCGATCCGGCCAAGATCAATGAGGCAAAGGATCTGCTGATCGAGGCCAAGAAGGATCTGCTCGCCTATGACGACACGACCTTCTATTCCAAGCTGGTATCCGGCGAGGCCTCGCTGGTTCACGCCTGGGACGGCTGGTGCAACTACGGCATCGCGGACAACAAGGACATCAAGTTCGTCGTGCCCAAGGAAGGCTCGGACCTGTGGGTCGACACCATGGTCGTGATGAAAGCCGCCGAGCACAAGGAAAATGCCATGAAGTTCCTGAACTTCATGCTGGATGCCGAAAACCACGCCTGGGCGGCTTCCAACATCCTTTACAAGGTGCCCAACAAGGCTGCGATGGAAAGCCTCGATCCGGAACTGCTGGCCAGCTATCCCAACATGGCGATGACACCGGCCGAACTCACCGGGTTCGAACTGCTGCGCGATCTGGGCGAAGCGCAGAAGGGCTATTCGCGCGCCGTCAGCGAGATCAAGGCCGCCAACTGACCCCGGACATAGTCCCGGCTTGAGAGCTGCCGCGCGGTCTTTGTGCCGCGCGGCCACCCCGGAGGGTATCCCGGCGCGGGTCTCCCGTGCCGACCCGGCATGCCTCCCTTTCTCCAGAGCGACGACCGAGACCCAGGCAATTTTCCATGTCCTTTCAGGCGACAAGATCGAACCTCATGGCGGCCCCCGCCATTACCTGGCTGCTGGCCTTCATGGTGGCACCCTGTGTGCTGGTGCTGGCCTATGCTTTCTTCGAACGCGGCACCTGGGGTGGCGTGGTCTACAACTTCAATCTGGAAAATTTCGCGCGTGTCGCCGATCCGCTCTATGCGAAAATTTTCCTGACATCGGCGCGCATCGCGGGCACCGCCACCCTGCTGGCGATCCTGATTGCCTATCCGGCCGCCTACGCGATCAGCCTTGCACCCCGCCACCGTCAGCCGATGCTGCTGTTCTTCGCGGTGCTGCCCTTCTGGAGCAATTACCTGATCCGCACATACGCCTGGATCGTGCTGCTCAACCGCGAGGGCCTGATCAACAATTTCCTGCGAACCCTCGGATATGACGGCGAACCGTTGTCGCTGCTCTACACCGAAGGCGCGGTGATCACGGGACTTGTCTACAACTACCTGCCCTTCGTGATCCTGGCGATCTATTCAACCCTCTCCCGGCTCAACCCGGAACTGAAGGAAGCCTCACGGGATCTCGGCGGCGGTGCGGTGCGCACGTTCCTGCGGGTGACCCTGCCGCTTACCCTGCCGGGTGTCGCCGCCGGCGGCGTCTTCGTCTTCGTCCTTTCCATCGGCAACTTCGTGACGCCCGCTCTTCTCGGCGGCGGCCGGTTCCAGATGATCGGCAACGTGGTCTACGACCAGTTCCTGACCGCCAACGACTGGCCCTTCGGCGCCGCGCTCGGCATGATCCTGATCGCGATCATGATCGTGCTCCTGACCCTGCAGGCCCGCGCCACGGCCCATGCCAGCGGTGAAACGCGCGAGGTGGCGGCATGAGGACGAACAAGCTCGCAGGCCGTCTCATACTCCTGGCACTCTTCGGCTTTCTCTATGTGCCGATCGCCGTCCTGGTGATGCTGTCCTTCAACGAATCCGGCTTGCCGACTGCCTGGTCCGGCTTCTCCACCAAGTGGTACCTCGAACTCGCCGGAAACGGCGACATTCTGGGGGCGGCCTGGAACACGCTGGTCGTCGGCGTGTCGGCAACGCTGCTGTCGACCGTGCTCGGAACCATGCTGGCCATCGGCATGGAAACCCGCCGCCGCAAGAGCTCCGGCCTGGAAGCGCTGGTTTTCGCACCCATGGTGATCCCGGACATCGTGCTGGCCGTGGCGCTTTTGAGCTTCTTTTCCAAACTCAACGTCACGCTGGGCCTGCACACGATTATCATCAGTCACGTGATCTTCGATCTTGCCTTCGTCTGCTCGATCGTGCGCGCCCGGCTGAAGCATTTCGACTATTCGATCGTCGAGGCTTCGCGGGATCTCGGCGGCTCCGCCTGGACCACCTTCTGGTGGGTGACCTTTCCGGTGCTGTTGCCCGCCATCATCGCCGGTGGCCTGCTGGCCTTCACCCTCTCGGTCGACGAATTCATCATCGCCTTTTTCACCGCCGGTGCCGGGCGCTCCTCCATCACGCTGCCGATCCAGATCTATTCCATGATCCGCTTCGGGATCACGCCCGAGATCAATGCGCTTGCGACCATCGTCATGGCGGTCAGCACCATCGTGCTGTTGCTCTCGCAATGGCTCAACAAAGACAACCTGCAATGACGGCTCACATGACCATTACCGAAACCATTCTCAAGATCGACCGCTTGACCAAGGACTTCGGGCCCGTGCGCGCCGTCGACGGGGTGGAACTCGACATCCGCCGCAACGAGTTCTTCGCCCTGCTCGGGCCGTCCGGCTGCGGCAAGTCCACGCTTTTGCGCATGCTGGCCGGCTTCGTGACGCCAACGGCAGGGGACATCGTGCTGGAAGGCGACAGCATCACCGGCCTGCCGCCGGAACGGCGGCCGCTGAACCTGATGTTCCAGTCCTATGCGCTGTTTCCCCATATGACGGTCGCGAAAAACCTCGCCTACGGGCTGGAGATGGACCGGTTGCCGAAGGTGGAGATCGCGCGCCGGGTCGAGGAAATCATGGCGGTGACGGACCTGACCGAATTTGCCTCCCGCAAGCCCGAGCAGCTTTCCGGCGGTCAACGCCAGCGCGTGGCGCTTGCCCGCGCCCTCGTCAAACGGCCCAAGGTGCTCCTGCTCGACGAGCCGCTCGGCGCGCTCGACAAGAAGCTGCGCGAACGCATGCAACTGGAACTCAAGCGCCTGCAGCACGAAGTCGGCATCACCTTCATCATCGTCACCCATGATCAGGAAGAGGCGCTGGTGATGGCGGACCGCATGGCGATCCTGAAGGACGGCAAGCTGCTGCAGCATGGCGCGCCGGCAGAAATCTATCAAAACCCGGCGGACCGCTTCGTCGCCAATTTCATCGGCGTGATGAATTTCATCGAAGGGCAAGTGGGAACCGACGGCTTCTTCGAGGCGCCGGGTCTGACCGTCTCCAATGCCGCCTCGGCGGCCGGGCAGGCTGCGCTCGCGATCCGGCCGGAGGAAATCGATCTCGTGGGGCCGGAGGAAAACGGCCTTCAAGGGCGGATCGTCGACATCGCCTACCACGGTCTCGACCGGGTTCTTCATGTCGAAACGCCCGCCAGTGCAACGCCTTTGCAGGTTCGTGTTTCCGCCCGGCTCTCCGGCGGCCACATGGTGGGCGAAACCATCCGGCTCGGCATTGCGCCAGAGCGTTGCAAGTTCTTCACCGCATAAAGAGAAAGAGGGGCCAATGTCCAAGACAATCGCATTTTTCCCGGAAGCCGCCTTCGGACCGGCACTGAACTCCGTCGGCATTGCCCAGGCGGTGCAGGCCCTCGGGCACAAGGCCGTATTCCTGTCCGACCCCGGCTTCGTCGAGGTCTACGAGGGCTACGGCTTCGAGGCGCATCCGGTCAACCTGTCGGAACCGATGCCGGCCGAGCAGATGGCGAAGTTCTGGGAGGACTTCATCAACGGCCATATCCCGAACTTCCGCAAGAGCCCCTATGACCAGATCGACAACTACGTGAAGGATTGCTGGGAGGCGATCGTCGACAGCGCCAAATGGGCGGAGAAGGATCTGCCCGGCGTGCTTGCCAAGATCGACCCGGACATGATCTGCGTCGACAACGTCATCCTGTTCCCGGCGATCAAACACTTTGGCAAGCCCTGGGTGCGGATCATTTCCTGCTCGGAAAACGAGATCGAGGATCCGAAGATCCCGCCACATCTGTCGGGCTGCAGCGCCACCGACTTTGAAGGGCATGAGGCCTTCCGCAAACGCTTCAATGAGGTGATCAAGCCGATCCATGACGACTTTAACGAATTCCTGAAGTCGACCGGCGAAGAGCCTTATCCGATCGGCCAGTTCTTCGAGGCCTCGCCCTTCATGAACCTCCTGCTTTATCCGGAGCCGGTGAAATTCGAACGCGAACATCCGCTCGATCCGAAGCAGTTCCAGTATCTGGAAGGCTGCGTGCGCCAGGAAGCACCCTATGAAGTGCCGGAATTTGCAGAGAACAACGACAAGCCGCTGATCTATGTCTCCTTCGGCAGCCTCGGTGCGGGCGATACGGATCTTTTGAAGCGGATCATCGCGGCCATCGGCAAGCTGCCCTACCGGGCGCTGGTGAATGTCGGCGACTACAAGGACCAGTACGATGCCCTGCCGGGCAATGTGATCATCGACAGCTGGTTTCCGCAGCCCTCCGTCATTCCGCTGATCGACGCGGCCATCCACCACGGCGGCAACAACTCCTTCACTGAGTGCCTCTATTTCGGCAAGCCCGCGATCATCATGCCTTATGTCTGGGACGGTCACGACAACGCCACTCGCGTCGACGAAACCGGTCACGGCTTCAAAATGGACCGCTACGACTGGAGCGAGGCAGATCTGGCGGCCAAGCTGGAGCAGATGATCGGCGACCCGGCAATGAAGGCGAAGCTTGCGGCAACCTCCACGCACATGCAGGCCCGCAGCGGTCCGCAGAAGGCCGCCGGCATTCTCGATGAAGTCCTCAAGAACGGGTCTTTCAATGGTTGAGACGCTGACCTCTTCAGCGCCGCATATCCACGGCGCCACGACCTTTGACGACCTGGTGGACTGGGGCGCGCAACCGGATTGCCTGGAAGGGCAATCCCGGTCTTCCGGCCGTCTTCTCCACAAGGGGCCGGACAACCAGCCGGAAACCGGCATCTGGGTGTGCACGCCGGGCCGCTGGCGGCTGTCGATCCCGCGCGACGAGTTCTGTCATTTCGTTGCAGGCCGCGCGGTCTACCGCTCAGACGAGGGCGAGGAGATCGAGGTCGAGGCCGGAACCGCCGTGATGTTCCCCGCCGGTTGGACCGGCGAATGCGAGGTTCTGGAGACCATGCGCAACCTCTACATGCTGGTCTGATCCGGCTGAAATCCAAGGAAAACAAATGACCGCGACACCGCTGATGAAAAAGCCGCTGGAGCAAGCGGAGCTGAAGGACTGGGGCGTGATCCCCACCATGATCGAGGGGGAGAGCCGCACGTCCGGGCTCCTGATCCACAAGGGGCCGGAGGGCCGGTCGGAATGCGGGCTCTGGGTCTGCACGCCGGGTAAATGGGACTGCCACGTGACCCGCGACGAATTCTGCCACTTCCTGGAAGGCCGCTGCACCTATGTGCACGAAAGCGGCGAGGTGATCGAGATCACGCCGGATACCGCTGCCTTCTTTCCGCAAGACTGGAAGGGCGTCTGCACGGTCCATGAGACCGTGAAGAAGGTCTACATGATCCGCTGAGGCGGATTCCGGGACACGAAACGGAAGACGGGAATGCAGGACACTTGTGACATGCCGGACCTTCGCAGCACCTTCATCGCCGACAATTACTTCGCCCTGCCGGAAGCCAGGGAGCTTCCGGCGGATGCCTCGCCGCGCCGCTACTACCGGCTCGAGGTGGTGCCCAAGCTGCTTATGGAAGTGGAGCCGGGCTCGCCAGACTTCGAACCTTTCGTGCAGATCAGCCGCTATCTCAACGAGGTTGGCCTGTCGGCGCCGCGTGTCTTTCATCACGACCTTGCCAAGGGGCTGGCACTGATCGAGGACTTCGGCGAGGCGACGTTCACGCGGCTGCTGGCGACCGGGCATTCGGAAGCCGAGCTCTACAAGCTGGCGGTCGATGTGCTCATCCATCTGCACGAAGCAGGGATTGCACCGCCCGAAATCGTCCCGCCCTACGATTTTGGTCCTCTCGACGACGAGCTTCAGATGTTCTCCCGCTGGTACGTGCCGCAATGCGCACCGGAGGTCGATGCGGAAGCCTTCGAGGAAAGCTTTCTCGAGGCGTGGCACGTCGCTCTTGGCGACGTGGCGCGCTGCCGGGATGTCCTGGTTCTGCGGGATTATCATGTCGACAACCTTATGGTTGTCGAAGGGCGCAAGGGCGCGGCGGCCTGCGGTCTGCTCGACTTTCAGGACGGCGTCCTGGGCTCGGCCGCCTATGATCTGGTGTCCCTGACGCAGGATGCGCGCCGCGAACTGTCGCCCGGACTCGAAGAGTTGCTGGTGGAGCATTACCTTGCCGGGCGTCCCGGCCTCGACCGGGAGCGGTTCATGGCCGAGTACTGGCTGCTGGCAGCACATCGCCACACCAAGCTTCTCGGCAACTTCGAGCGGCTTTCCAAGCGGGACGGCAAGCACGGCTATCTTGTCTTCATTCCCTACGTACAAAGACTGCTGACCAACGCACTTCACAATGCCGGGCTCGATGACATCCGTGCCCTGATGGACCGCCATCTGCCGCGCTGGGCAACGCACCGGCCCGTTCATCCGCAATCAGCCGACGCACATCGGAAAGTCCAGGACACATGACAGACTTCGACCTCAACAAACCGGTCTATTTCGCGGACGGAACCTTCAAGCCCGCGAGCGGCGGGATGCAGAACGTGATCGATCCGGCAACCCTCGAAAAGGTGGGGGTGATTGCCGGGGCAACGCCTGAGGAAATCGGTGCGGTTTTGACGTCCGTTACCGCCGCGCAGCGGCACTGGGGCAGGCTGGATGCCAAGACGAGGGCAACGGCACTCCACCGGATCGCCAACCGCATCGAGGCAGCGGACATGCGCTATTGCGCCGAGATCATGTCGCGCGAAATGGGCAAGCCCTACCCGGAAGCCATCGGCGAGGTAGCCAACTGCGCCGGAGCCTTTCGATATTTCGCGGAAATGGCCCGCGACGACGGCGGCAAGGTGGCGGGTACGACACAGGCAGGTTCGTTTCAATATGCGCGCTACGAGCCGCTGGGCGTTTCCGTCCACATCATGCCGTTCAATTTCCCGATCCTGCTGATGTGCTGGACGGTGGCCGCTTCGCTTGCCGCCGGCAACGGCTGCATCATCAAGCCGGCGGAGGCCACGACGCTGTCGACGCTGATCTTCATGGATGTCTTTGCCGATCTGCCCGAGGGATTGGTGGCGTGCCTGCCGGGCGGGGGAGACGTGGGGCAGGCACTGATCCAGTCGCCGCAGACCCATGCGATCGCCTTTACCGGCTCGGTGCCCGTCGGCAAGGTGGTGGCCATGGCCGCTGCCGGGGAAATGAAACCTGCCGTCATCGAGGCGGGCGGCTCAGACCCGATGATCGTTTCCGCCAACGCACCACTTGATGTGGCCGCGGCGGGCGCGGTCACCGCGGCGTTCCACATGTCCGGCCAGGTCTGCACGTCCGCCGAGCGGTTTTATGTCGTCGATGAAGTCCATGACGCCTTCATCGAGAAATTCGCTGCCGAGACGAAAAGACTGCGCATCGGTAACGGCCTGACGAAGGCCGAAATCGGTCCGCTGGTTTCCAAGGCGGCGCGCGACAAGGTAGTGCGTCTCGTCAAGGACGCATTGGACAAGGGCGCGAAGGCGGTGACCGGGGCGAAGATCCCCGTCGACCAGCCGCTCGGCTGGTTCTACGAGCCGACGATCCTGACCGGCTGCACGCCGGAGATGGACATCCTGAAGGAAGAGTGTTTCGGACCGGTGGCTGCGGTCTGCCGCGTGCCGGATTTCGACACCGCCATCAAGATGGCCAACGACAGTCCTTTCGGGCTCGGAGCTTCCGTCTTCACCACTTCTCTGGAAGAGGCGATGGAAGCCTCGGAACGGCTGGAAGCCGGCATGGTCTGGGTAAACAATCCGCTGATCGACAATGACGCGCTGCCCTTCGGCGGATGGAAGAAATCCGGCATCGGCCGGGAGCTCTCCCGCCTCGGCCTCGACACCTTCCGCCGCTCGAAAATGGTAATCGTCGATCACAAGCCGGTGCGCCAGGACTGGTGGTACCCCTATCCGGACGACTGGTTCTTTGAAACCGGCGGGCGCAAGCACGTCTGAGCGTTCTTTCCAAAACCAAGCCGACAATCAGCAATACAGGACATTCGACATGATCATCACCCTCCTTGGCGGTGCGGGTCTGATGGGCGCCGGCATTGTGCGCGACCTTCTCTCCGACCGCACGATCATCGACATCGCTTCCGTCCGGATCTGCGACGCCGCGCGTCCGCGCATGACGGCGCTGGCCGAAGAGCTCGCCGACCCGCGCATCGTGCTTCAGGAACTTGACGCAACCAATCCGCAGTCGCTGGCCGCCGCAGTCCAGGGCGCGGATATCTGTATCAACTGCGTACCGACCCTGCTCGGCTTCCAGATGGCGATCTTCGAGGCCGCGTTGGCGGAGAAGGTGACCTATATCGACCTCGGCGGGCTCGGCACCTATACGGTCAAGCAGCTGGCGGAGCACGAGCGCTTCAAGGCTGCTGGCGTCACGGCGGTAATCGGCGTCGGCGCGGACCCGGGTATGTCCAACGTGATCTGCCGGGCGGTTGCCGATGAACTCGACGAGATCGATGCCATCAATCTCTACTGGGCGGCCGAACTCACCGGTGAGGAAAACCCAGTTCTGGTGCCGCCCTACAGCGTCTCGACGGTTCTGGCCGAATACGCCCACGAAAGCACCCAGTTCTACGGAGGCAAACATGTCACCTGTCCGCCCATGAGCGGCCGGGAAGTTCTCGACCTGCCCGAACCCTGGGGCCGATGCGAATTCATGCATTCGCCCCATTCCGAACAGTTGACCGTGCCGCTGGCGGACGGGATCAGGGAAAAGGGCATCAAGGAGTTTTCCTGGAAACTCCACCTGCCGCACCGGGAGCACGAAGCCTGGGTTGGCCTCGTCAAGGCAGGCTTCGGCGATTTCGACGATCCGGTGGAGGTGAACGGTATTTCGGTGAAGCCTCTCGACGTCCTCAACAAGGTCATCAACCGCAACATCGAACGCTACGGCGACAAGATCCCCGCGCAGGACAGCCACGAGATCCATTTCGCCACCGGCAAAGGCCGCAAGGATGGCGAGGCGCGGACGGTGACGGTGACTGTCGTGGTCGAGCCGGACCCGCTTTATGACCCATATGTGGATGCCTGCACCTCCATGAACGGTTCCATTGCCGCGCAGCTCATCCTGGCGGCCCCGCGGAAACCGGGTGTCTGGGCGCCGGAGGAATATTTCGACGTGCAGACCTACTTCCGGGAGCTGGAAAAGCGGAAGTTCAAGGTGTCCACCACCGTTTCCTGACCTCAACGCAAACCGCGCCCATCCGGCCGGGTTTTCCGGCAAAGACAACGGACCGGCTTTCACAACACAGGCGCCTGCCACAACACGTCCGCTCCTCGCTCCGGGCGATTGCGGCAGGCCCATGGACGATCGGGAGAAACAGGAAATGAAACGTCCCAGATTTTCCGAAGACGAGATCCTGCAGATCCTGCAGGAACACAAATCCGGCCAAACCGCCGCCGAACTCTGCCGTAAATACAGGATCAGCGACACGACGTTCTACAAGTGGCGGGCGCGCCGTGGATTGGAAAACCTGCCGGAAACGCGCTGCCTGAAGCGCTTTGATAAGCACCGGACAGGGTGATTCCGTGGTCCGGTTTGAAGAAACCAAATGCCGGTGTTTGTTGAATGCCTCTCCTTGCGGCAGGGTAATATTCAGTTTTTAAGTTATTCCTACAAAAAAATCATAAAATTAAGTCTTGTCTAGAAAAAGAAGTCGATGAATTCATTAGAGAACTTCCGTTTTGACAGAATGGCATTCCTGTCAGATGTGCTGATGTAAATTTCGAATGTTTGATAACTAACTGTTTTGTCATGTGAATACGCTTAATTGGTTGAAAGTTCGTGTGAAAGAATTTGCCCGTCCAATCAAAATCTGCGGAGGGGCAAAGTCTACATGGGCGTTTACGTGGCGGTTCAGGCGATCGAGGCCATACGCGAGGCAAATACCGTGGAGGAGCTGAAGGCTGCGCTGCCATCCAGCCTTGAGCAGCACGGCTTCGACAACTTCGGGATTTCCTGCAACAAAAAAGAGGCCGATGAACTCGTCCTCGACCCGACATTGACGACATTGTCCGATGCCTTCCGGCAGGACTATGAACGTCTGGGGTGGGTTCGAAACAACCCGCTGCTGGATGAGTTCGGTAACATACCTGTTTATCGAACCTGGTCAGTCGATGCCGACAGACCGGACCGCCAGTTTCAGGAATACGCCGAGTTTCTGACCGATATTGGAATGGGCAGCGGCATCGTGGTTCCGCTGGCCAAGTGTCCGCTCATGAGCGTTTTCTGCGTCGAGGCGCCCACGCCTGGAGCGTTCCCGCTCGATCTTGTGCAGCAGGTCGCCATCCTGGGAAACGCCACGGCGATCAAGGTTGAGATGCTTGGCCTGGGGGCAAGTGATGTGGCCGATGAAAGCGCGGCGCTCAGGGCCTTGTCGCCCCAGCAGGTCAAGATCCTCAAATGGGCCGCGGAGGGCAAGTCCAACACGGATATCGCCACGATCCTCAATCTCAGCAAGCGCGGCGTCGCCTATCATATGAGCGAGATCCTGCGAAAGCTCGGCGTGGCGTCACGGGCGCAGGCAGTTTCCGCCTGTTTCGGAGGGCGATAAGACAAACAGGCGGCACGTTCCGGCCGCATTGCCTGTAAAATCCGCGTTTTCTGACCTATCATCGCCATTCCGATGATGTGCGGTTGAGGCAAGTGCCATGAGAAGCCGGATCCTTGCAATTTTCGTCATCCTCCTGTTTCCAGTGATGGCGGCGCGCGCGCAGAAGCCTGTCAATGCGGCCGGGTTCGATCAGGGGGCGGTTCTCTTGTCCTATACGCAAGAGTTCGGAGACCGCTCCGCCGCCGAATGGATAGCGCTTGAGCTCATCGACGGGTCTCCGTTGCTGGGATGGTCGAGCAAGAAGACGGTTTCATTTCCCTATGAATTTCTGTTCGAGCTTCATGGAACCTATTCGCTGTCCGAACTGGTGTTCGACACCACACATGTGGACCAGGCGGGCCGGTCGGCGCGCGGGGTGAGGGTGCTTGCCTCGACAGCGGGGGAAGACGGTCCGTTTTCCACGATCTTCGAGGGCGAGATTGCGGATCTGGACGAAACCCGCGTGCCCCTGCCGGGACCGGTCGAAGCCCGTTTTCTGAAGCTCCAGATTCTCGGCAACTGGGGCAGTGCCGACTATGTCGAGCTGATGGAATTCCAGGCGATCGGAACCGCCCTGGATGCGGGAGTTGCCCTGACGCCCTATCAGGGCACCTACCAGACCAATTGGGACAAGTTCTTCATCACATCCTCCGGCGAGGAAATCAGCGGCTGCTACGATCATGACGAGGGCACCTTCAGCGGCGCGCGAGACGGGCGGTTCATGAGTATTGAGTGGCGCGAGACCGGCCCGCAGATCGGCAAGGCGGTCATGGCGGTTACGCCCGACAGGAGATATTTCGCGGGCTTCTGGTACGAGCAGGGCACGCTGCGCGGCACATGGATGGGATCCCTGTTGCCTTCGGGCGTCACACCGAAGTGCGCATCTGCCCTGGTGAATGCCAGCTCAAGCCGCGTAGAACAGTCTCTCGACCGGGACGGCCGGGCGGTGCTCTACGGCCTCTATTTCGACGTGGATTCGGCAAACATCCGTCCCGACAGCGCATTGGTGCTGTCGCAGCTCCAAAACTGGCTTTTGGCCAATCCGTCGGCGCGTCTGGCAATCGAGGGGCATACGGATTCCGACGGCACGGACGCTTACAACCAGGGGCTTTCGCAAGCCCGGGCGCTGTCGGTCGTCAACTGGCTGGCGGCGCAAGGTATCGCGGCCGGCGGCTTCAGTGCCGTCGGCTTCGGTGAAAGCCGTCCGGTCGCGGGCAACGGCACGCCGCAGGGCAAGGCCCTGAACCGGCGCGTGGAAGTCCGGGTGATCAAATAGCACGCAAGGCGGTCCGCAAAGCAATTAAGGTCAATTCGGCATTCCCGTGGCATTTGCCTGTTAAACTTGAAAATCATCGCGCAAAATCCCGATTGTACTCCCGTCTGTGCCGCACTAGCGTGGAGCGCAACGGCGGGGCTCGGCACGAGTCGCGCGGCAACAACCACACCCATAAATCAAAATGACAAGAGGCGTTCCATGGCGCAGCTCCCCAATTCCCTTGAAGCCCGCGATACGGCTTTCCAGCTTCACTCCTATGCGGATGCGCGCCGACAGGAGGAGACCGGTGCCCTGGTGATCGACAAGGGCGAGGGCATCTATGTCGAGGACATCAACGGCAAGCGCTATATCGAGGGCATGGCGGGCCTGTGGAGCGTGG
>NZ_JBNKYW010000275.1:0-5246 GCF_050301095.1 Roseibium sp. | reverse complement strand
AAAATGGGAGAAGCCACGGTCAATTGTGGGAAAACCGAGACCGGCTGAAGCCCCTGTCGCGTAAACGACTTGGCGTGTCGCATTGGTGATATCGGCAATTCCGGCTTGAGGCATAAGGTTTTTCACTAAATTGATGGCCCTGTTGCGCCTTGTTGGAGCTGCCCCATGTCCGATGAAGACGATATCGAACTCGCCTCCCTGTCCGACGACGAACTTGTCGAGCAGATGCATGACGACCTTTATGACGGTCTTCAGGAAGAAATTGAAGAAGGCGTCAATATTCTGCTGGAGCGCGGCTGGACCCCGTATGACGTCCTGACGAAAGCACTCGTTGAAGGCATGCGGATCGTCGGAATCGATTTCCGTGACGGCATCCTGTTCGTGCCGGAAGTGCTGCTGTCCGCCAACGCCATGAAGGCCGGCATGGGCATCCTGCGTCCGCTGCTGGCGGAAACCGGTGCACCGAAAGTCGGCAAGATGGTAATCGGCACCGTCAAGGGCGACATCCACGACATCGGCAAGAACCTGGTTTCCATGATGATGGAAGGCGCCGGTTTCGAAGTCATCGACATCGGCATCAACAACCCGGTCGAAAACTATCTGGCCGCGATCGAAGAGCATCAGCCCGACATCCTTGGCATGTCCGCGCTCCTCACCACCACCATGCCCTACATGAAGGTCGTCATCGACGAGATGAAGGCCAAGGGCATCCGGGACGATTACATCGTGCTCGTCGGCGGCGCGCCGCTGAACGAGGAATTCGGTGAAGCGGTCGGAGCGGACGGCTACTGCCGGGACGCAGCGGTTGCGGTGGAAATGGCGAAAGACCTGATTGCCCGACGCCACAACCAGTTGGCCAACAAAGGCTGACACCGATGTACGAGGAGGCTGCCGACATGCGCAGGGGCGAGCCTCTCTTTCCCCTTGAAACGGATGAGGGCGCGGCGAAAAAAATCGGCCGCGTTCTCGTAATTGCCTGCGGCGCTCTGGCACGTGAAATCGTTGCCCTGCGCGAGATCAACAAGCTCGATCATATCGATCTCACCTGCCTTCCCGCAAAGCTGCACAACACACCGGAAAAAATCCCGGACGAAGTCCGCCGCGCGATCCTGATGAACCAGGACGTCTATTCCGACATTCTGGTTGCCTATGGCGATTGCGGCACTGGTGGCCTCCTGGACAAGGTTCTGAAGGAGACCGGGACACAGCGGATCGAAGGGGCGCATTGTTATGCGTTCTTTTCCGGCATCGACACCTTCGACCGGATGGAAGACGACCAGCTTGGAACCTTCTACCTGACGGATTTCCTCGCCCGGCATTTCCAGACGATGGTGATCGAACCGCTTGGCCTCGACTGGCACCCTCACTTGAGGGACATGTATTTCGGTCATTACACGCGGGTTCTCTACCTCGCCCAGACCGACGACCCGGCACTTGAGGACGCCGCCCGCCGGGCCGCGGACCGACTCGGCCTCGCCTTTGAAATGCACCGCACCGGCTATGGCCTGCTGGACCCGTTCCTGAAGATCGAACCAAAACCCTGATTTCACGGCACCGGACTTGGGACAAGTCGGTTTTTCACGCACTGATGCCGCTATCAGGCGTCCTGAATTTCCAACCATCCGGCAAAGATATTTCTCAAGAGGAACGAGGGACCATGGCGCAGAAAATCATCGTTTACTGGCGGGACATCCCGGCGCAGATCCTGGTGAAGAAGGGCCGCAAATCCGCCCGCAGGGAAATGCCGGCCATGTTCATGGAAGCGATCGATGCCTGCGCAATGCGGATCGGGGCCAAGGACAGTGACGCCTATATGGCGGAATGGCGCCGCGCCGATCCGGTGGAAGTATCGGACAACCTCGAGGAAGAAGCGGATACGGCTTTGAGCGAACTGCTGGCGGCCTATCCGAAAGAGAGATTGAAGATCCTGCTTGCTAGTGGAGGCACAGAGAATGACTGATCAGCGCCTGTTGGCGAATGGGCGGCTCGCCGCCTCTACCGAAATGTCGCCCAAGCAAGTGGTCGAAAAGACCGAGCTCTTGGCACATATCCCGGCAGGTACGCAGGTTTATGTCACGGATCTGGGCAACGCCTCGGAAGACACCATCGTCGCCGCGGCCCGGACCCTGCGTGACAACAAGCTGGTTGCCGTGCCCCACATGGCAGCGCGCCGCTACCCCTCCTATGAGGCTTTCGAGCGCCGGATCACGCGTCTCACCCAGGAAGCGGGTGCAACAGAAGTGCTGTGCATCGCCGGGGAAGCGGAGAAGGCGGGTCCTCTTACCTCTTCCGTCGCGCTTCTGGAATCGGGCCTGTTCGACAAGCTGGGCATCAGGAAGATCGCCGTCGCCGGTCACCCGGAAGGCGCTCCCGACATCAAGCCGGACGTGATCGAAGCCTTCCTGAAACGCAAGCATGAGCTCGCCCGGGAAAGCGATGCGGAGTTCCGGCTCGTCACACAGTTCGGCTTCGATCCGCATCGGGTCAGCCTGTGGCTCGACGAGCTGCGCGCATGGGGCAACGAATTCCCTGTACACATCGGCGTCGCCGGTCCGGCCAAGATGACGACGCTCCTGAAATTTGCCGCCTTCGCCGGGGTCGAGAATTCGCTGAAGTTCCTGAAGAAGCGCGGCGGCGCAGTGGTCTCCATGCTTTCGGGTTATAATCCCGACACGATGGTGGACCCGCTTGAGAACCGCGTCATGAGCCAGCCGCAGTGCCAGCTTACGCAAATCCATGTCTATCCGTTTGGAGGCATCGAAAAGACGTCCAACTGGCTGCACGGCCGCGGGAGCTGGTCTTTTCGCACGTCCTCTTCACCCCTGACCGCTAACGAGAGCGCATAAATGACACGCACCGTAGTCGCCTCCGCCACCAAGGAAATCGTCATCGGCTTCGACCAGCCGTTCTGCGTCATTGGCGAGCGGATCAATCCGACCGGCCGCAAGAAGCTGGCCGCGGAGATGAACGAAGGCAATTTCGAAACCGTCAAGGCGGACGCTCTGGCACAGGTTGCCGCCGGCGCCACCATGCTCGACGTCAATGCCGGGGTGACGGCCGTCAACCCGAACGAAACCGAGCCGCCGCTCCTGGTTAAAACTCTTCAGATCGTTCAAGAGCTTGTCGACGTTCCCTTGTCCATCGATTCATCCGTGACCGAAGCCATCAGGGCAGGCCTGGAAGTCACCAAAGGCCGTCCGCTGGTGAACTCCGTTACAGGCGAAGAGGAGAAGCTCGAGGCGATCCTGCCGCTCATCAAGAAATACGACGTTCCGGTAGTGGCCATCTCCAACGACGAAACCGGCATTTCCGAAGACCCGGACGTGCGCTTTGCCGTTGCCAAGAAGATCGTCGAGCGCGCTGCCGACTACGGCATTCCCGCCCACGATATTGTCGTCGACCCGCTGGTCATGCCGATCGGTGCCATGGGCACCGCCGGACAGCAGGTCTTCAGGCTTCTGCGCCGCCTACGCGACGAGTTGAAGGTCAACACCACCTGCGGCCTTTCCAACATCTCCTTCGGCTTGCCCCACCGCCACGGCATCAATGCAGGTTTCATTCCGATGGTCATCGGCGCCGGCATGACGTCCGCCATCATGAACCCGTGCCGTCCGCAGGAAATGGAAGCGGTGCGCGCGGCCAACGTCCTGAACGGTACCGACCCGAACTGCCAGGAATGGATCATGACCTACCGCGATCATCAGCCTGCTGCTGCCGGAGCCGTCGCGGCCCCGGCCGAAGGTGGCGCGGCCAGCGGTGGCCGGCGCCGGGGCGGCCGGGCCGCCCGGCGAACCGCCGGCTGAGGCTTGAACAATCAGGTATGCGGTTCTCTCCCTGCCGCATGCCGGGTGGAAAGATCATCTTCTCCGGATGGGATACCCACCCCAATCCCCTCCCCGCAAACGGGAGGGGTTTTGCGTGTCGAGGGGCACGTATCGATCGCGGGACCCAAAGTTGGCGCTTGGACGACTTCGCTCAAGCGAGTACAGACGGAAATCTCCCTCCCGCTTCCGGGAGGGGCCCGGGGTGGAGGTGTCGCACCGCAACCTCGAGACAGGAAATGTCGTTAGCTGAAGAGCCGCAGTCCAAATGACCGAAACCGCCAAACACGCCAAAGTCGTCTTCCAGCCGAGCGGCCGCCGGGGCACGTTCCCGGTCGGAACCCCCCTGCTCGATGCGGCAAGGTCGCTCGGGGTCTATGTTGAATCGGTCTGCGGCGGGCGCGGTATTTGCGGGCGCTGCCAGATTTCCGTCTCCGAAGGTACCTTCGCCAAGGAAAACCTGACCAGCGTTGCGGAAAACCTGGAAGGTGCGAGCGAGGCCGAGACCCGCTATGCCACCTTGCGCAAACTGCCGGCCGACCGGCGCCTTTCCTGTCAGGCAAAGATCCTGGGCGATCTGGTCGTGGACGTGCCGACCGACGCGCAGACAAACCGCCAGGTGGTGCGCAAACGCGCCGAGGCACGGCACATCGAGCCGGACAGCGCGGTTTCCCTTGTCACTATCTCGATCGACGAGCCCAACATGGAAACCCCGCGTGGCGATATAGACCGCCTGCGCGAGGCGCTGATCCAGGAGACAGGTCTCGCCGACCTCACCGTCGATCCGGTCCTGCTGCCGCGGGTTCAAGGCATCCTGCGCAAGGGCCGGTGGCAGGTGACGGCTGCCATCCACCAGGACCGAAATGTCCTGCCGACACTTGTGGCTCTGTGGCCGGGCGAGAAGACGGCGGTCTACGGCCTTGCGGTCGATATCGGTTCCACCACCATTGCCGCGCATCTGTGCAATCTTCAGAACGGCCGCACGGTCTCCTCCGCCGGTACGTCCAACCCGCAGATCCGCTTCGGCGAGGATCTGATGTCGCGCGTCTCCTATGTGCAGATGAACCCGTCGAAACTGCCGGATCTCACCAGGGCCGTCCGGGACGCGATCAACTCCCTGATCGGCAAGCTCACCGGCGATGTCGGCGGCGAACGATCCGACATTCTTGATGCGACTTTCGTCGGCAACCCGGTGATGCACCACCTCTTCCTCGGCATCGACCCGATCGAACTCGGCGGCGCGCCCTTCGCACTCGCCGCCTCCGACGCGATGGTGCTGAATGCCCGCGACCTTGACCTTGAGCTCAATCCCGGCGCGCGCGTCTACATGCTTCCCTGCATAGCCGGCCATGTCGGCGCGGATGCGTCAGCCGCGACACTGGCCGAAAGCCCCTACAGCCAGGATGCCATCACACTGCTGGTCGA
>NZ_JBNKYW010000274.1:0-31858 GCF_050301095.1 Roseibium sp. | reverse complement strand
GAAAACGTCATCACCAACGCCTTCACCCCAGGCGGTTCGTCCGGCGGCCCGTCCGTCGGAGACGTTCAGGACAAGCCGGCAGACGTGATGGGCGAAATCAACATCGAGCTCGCGAACTTCTGCTGTCGCCGGGTGGCAAAGGAGATCTTCGCAGACATCCGGTCCGCGACGTCGGACATTCCCGGCATCAAGGTGGAAACCCGGAAGATCGAAGGTGGCCCGCCCACCGGCAAGGACCTGCAGCTCGAAGTCAAGTCGACCGACTATGACGACATGATCGCAGCCGTTGCCCGCATCCGCGGTCACATCGACGGCGTCGAAACCCTGATCGACCAGGAGGACGACCGTCCCCTGCCCGGCATCGAGTGGCAGATCTCCATCGACCGGGAACAGGCAGGCCGCTACAAGGCCAGCATCGCCTCCGTCGGCAACATGGTCCAGCTGGTTACCAACGGCGTGCTGATCGGCACCTACCGTCCGGGCGACAGCGAGGATGAAGTCGACATCCGCGTCCGTCTGCCGGAGAACGAGCGCACGATCGACCGGTTCGACCAGCTGCGCCTGCAGACGGAGCTCGGCCTTGTCCCGCTGGCGAACTTCGTCAGCCGCGAGCCCGCGCAGAAAGTGTCCGAGATCGTTCGCCGCGACGGGCTCTATTCGATGTTCGTCAAGGCGACCGTCAATCCGGAAAGCGGCTCCAACCCGACGGAACAGGTTGCGGCTCTGCAGGAATGGCTCGATGGCCAGGAATGGCCGTCCAATGTGTTCCTGAAGTTCCGCGGCGCTGATGAGGACCAGAAGGAGTCCGGCATCTTCCTGATGAAGGCTGCCGCCGCCTCGCTGTTCCTGATGTTCCTGATCCTGTTGACGCAGTTCAACTCGTTCTACCAGACGTTCCTGACGCTCTCGACCGTGGTTCTGTCCGCATTCGGGGTCCTGCTCGGCATGCTGATCACCAACCAGCCCTTCTCGATCATCATGACCGGGACCGGGGTGGTGGCCCTTGCGGGGATTGTCGTGAACAATGCGATCGTCCTGATCGATACCTACAACAGGTTCCTGGAAGACGGTCTCGAGCCGCTGGATGCGATCCTGAAAACTTCCGCACAGCGTATCCGGCCAATCCTGCTGACCACCATCACCACCATTGCCGGCCTCGTGCCGATGGCGACCATGATCAACTTCGATTTCTTCAATCAGGTGATCAGCTATGGCGGCATCACGGCGGTCTGGTGGGTGCAGCTGGCCACGGCGGTGATTTCGGGTCTTGCGTTCTCAACCCTGCTGACGCTGCTCATGATCCCGGTGATGATCGCTGTGCCCAGTGTCTGGGGTAAGCTGTTCTCCAATGCCTTTGGAGGGTACCGGCGCCGATCCGCACCCAAAGGGGTGGTCGCCGCAGTCACGGATCCCGCGGCCCCCGGCGATCAGCAGGAAGAGCAACGTCCCGCCGCAACCGTGGTGGCCATGCCGAAACCGGCGGCCCCGAAAGTCCCCCCGCAGGAGGAATTGCCGCACGCAGCGGAATGACCTTAAATCCTCCACCCAAGAGGCCGCCGTTATCCGGCGGCCTTTTTTGTTGGCGGTCAACTCCTTTTTTCCGGCGACTTCTTTTTTCCGTCCGGCCTCTTGAACATGGTTGACCTCAATCATATAGTTGCACAATACAACTATAGGGAATTTGAAATGACCTCCCCATCCCCCGCCATTGTAAATGAAATCCGGGCGGCCTCCCGGCAGCTCGTCCGAGAGTTCGGCTTTCTGGACAAGACCATCGCCGGAACGGATCTTTCCGGGTCCGGGGTCCATGCGATCCTGGAGATCGGTCTCCAGCCCGGGATCACGGCCAGGGACCTTGCCGCCAGACTGAAGCTGGAGAAGTCGACGATCAGCCGACTGCTCAAGTCGCTGGAAGCGCGCGGAGAAATCAGCCAGACCCGGCTGGAGCAGGACGGGCGTGCCTTTGGTCTCAACCTCACCGACACGGGACGGGAGACCTACTCCAGGATCGACCGCTTCGGCAACGACCAGGCCCTGGGGGCGCTTGCGCGCATCAGAACCACCTCGGCGCAATCCATCGCCAGCGCGCTGAGCACCTATGCCGAAGCTCTGGCCTCCCCCGAAGGCGAAACGGCGCCACTGGCGGCAGGTCATGAAATCGCCGAAGGTTATCAGACCGGTATGATCGGAGATGTAGCGGCACTGCATGCGCGCACCCATGGCCCCATCGTCGGCATGGGTCCGGCGTTTGAAAGTGTGGTGTCCCGGGCGATGGCCGAATTCATGCCAAGGATCGGCAATCCGGTGAACAACAGCTGGAGCATCGTCGACAACGGCGAGGTGATCGGATCGATCAGCATCGACGGCGAGGACCTTGGCAACAACGTCGCCCACTTGCGCTGGTTCATCCTGTCCGAACGCTTGCGCGGCAAGGGGCTCGGCAAGAAACTGCTCGCAAAGGCTCTCGAGCATTGTGATGCCCACGGTTTCGACGAAATTCACCTATGGACCCTGAAAGGCCTGGCCGCCGCCCGGTCCCTTTATGAAAGCCACGGGTTCGAGCTGGTGGACGAATATGTCGGAAACCAGTGGGGCAAGGCGGTCACGGAGCAGAAATTCATCCGCAAACGACCGGTATAACCGGCCGCCGTCCCGGTTCGGCCGCGGCCGGGACGGCAACTGACCGGTGCGGGAAATGGATGTTCCCGGCCGGACGGACTGTACTCAGGTCTTGCTGATCGAGTTGCCGCCGTCACAAAGCATCGCAGATCCGGTGACGAAGGATCCGGCATCGGACAGCAGGAATGCGGCTGCCTGGGCAATCTCTTCCGGTTCCGCCATTCGCTTGAGGGCATGCAATCCGGCGACATATTCGTGAAACGCGGGATCATCGCCGGCCATTTCCGTTTTCGTCCCTCCTGGCAGCAGCGCATTGACGCGGATGTTGTCCTCTCCGCATTCCACCGCCAGAACCTGCGTCAAACCGATCAAACCGGCCTTGGCGGCCGCATAGGCAGCCATGCCGGGTATTCCGATCGTGTAGCCGACGAAGGACGAGGTGAAGACGATTGATCCACCTCCCCGCGCCTTCATGGCCGGGATCTGGTATTTGGCGGCGAGAAACGCGCTGTTGAGGTTGGTGGCAAGTACCTGGTTCCAGGTCTCCAGGCTCATCTCCGGCACAGGACCCATGTCGCCCAGCATGCCGGCATTGTTGAAGGCGCCGTCCAGACCGCCGAAGGCGTCCAGCGTCGCCTTGACCGAGCTTTCCGAAAAGGTGGGGTCGTCGACGTCGCCAACAAAAAGGGAGATGCGACCAGCAGCATCCGGCAACGACGCCCGAACCTGCTCCAGCCGGTCTTCCCGCCGTGCCGCCAGCATCAGATTGGCACCGGCGCCGGCCAGAAGACGCGCCGCCGCAGCTCCGATGCCACTGCTGGCACCTGTGATCAGGATCGTTTTTCCGTCAAGCATTTCAAAGGCTCCTCAAGTTGTCGAGGACACCCAATTGAACCACATTTGCGCTGAACGAAACCCGATTAGCGAGACCCGAAACCAGATCCGGCCAGGACCTAGGCCTTGTCCCGGTCGCCGATGTTGTCGAGGTCCGTGTCGCACTCGTCGCCGTCGCCATCCAGGTCCAGACGCTCATCTGCCTGAACAAGCTTGCGGTGCGCACGCCAGGAAAACGGAATCGACAGCAGGTAAAGCACGGATACCCCGGCGAGCATACGGAAGGGATAACTTGCTGTAAGCGCGACGACGAGAACGGCGAACAAAAACAACGGTAGAACAAAATCGCGTCGAATGCGTGTACCGAAACTCTTGCCGGAATAGGTCGGCAGGCGGCTGATCAGAAGAAAGGCGATCGCGATCGTATAGGCCGCGACGAAAGCTTCGTCCGCGAACCAGTGCGGGAACAGCCCGAGGAAATCCAGGTAGAGCGGCAACAGGACCGTCAAGGCCCCTGCCGGCGCCGGAACGCCGGTGAAGAAGCGCGACGCCCAGGCAGGCTTGTCCGGATCGTCCAGCGCCGCGTTGAAGCGGGCAAGCCGCAGTGACATGGAAATGGCGAAGATCAGCGCGGCGATCCAGCCAAGGGAGCCTGCGTCCTTGAGGATCCAGAGGTACATCATCAACGCCGGCGTGACGCCGAAGTTGACGAAATCCGCAAGAGAGTCCAGTTCGGCCCCGAACCGGGACGTTCCCTTCAGCATCCGGGCGACGCGGCCATCAAGGCCATCGAGCACCGCTGCCAGCAGAATGGCGCCGACGGCAAATTCCCAACGCCCCTCATAGGCCATGCGCACGGCCGTCAGGCCGGAACACAGCGCCAGAAGCGTCACCATGTTCGGCAGGATCAGGCGCAACGGCACGCGCCGGAACCTCGGGGCCCGCTCAGGCTTCAAGTCTTTCATTTGTGGCGCCTGGGTCACGGCCGGCCTCAGCTCACACGGGTCAGGACCGGGGCCTGACCTTGCGGTTGCGTCAGATCCGCCAGTACGCTCTCGCCGGCAATCATGGTCTGGCCGAGCGCGACCTTCGGCACCGTGCCGTCCGGGAAATAGACATCCAGACGCGAGCCGAAGCGGATCAGGCCGAAGCGGTCCCCGGTGCCGAGCGTCTCCCCTTCACGAACGAAGCAGACAATACGGCGCGCCACGAGACCGGCAATCTGTACAACGCCGATTTTCGTATCGCCCGCCTCGATCACGAGGCCGTTGCGCTCGTTGTCATCACTCGCCTTGTCGAGTTCGGCATTCAGGAACTTGCCGGCCCTGTAGGCCACCCGGAGAACCCTGCCGCCGAGCGGTGCCCGGTTCACATGGCAGTTGAAGACATTCATGAAGATCGACACGCGCATCATCGGTTCGGTGCCAAGCTCGAGTTCCGCGGGCGGGCGGGCAAGACCGACATGGCTGACCACGCCGTCGGCGGGTGAAACCACCAGCCCCTCGCCAATAGGCGTCACCCGCTTCGGATCACGGAAGAAATAACACACCCAGCCGGTGAAAATGAGGCCGATCCAGAACAGCGGATCGATGAACCAGCCGACAACGAGCGTCGCTACCAGGGCAATGGCAATAAACGGCCAGCCTTCCCGATGGATCGGAACCATGGCCTTGGTAACGCTATCTACGATCGACATAATCACTTTCCGTTTTTGAAACAGGTCATTTCTTTCATCCGGCTTCCGGGGCCGGCCAGTCGTTACCGAATGATGTCGGTGCTACAGGCCATCCCGCCAACTTGTGCCTATTGCCGGATGCTCCCGCAGTCGCGATTTGCCAGACTGCGGCAATGCACCTGTTGCACTTGTCCTTGTTGTCTTCGCTTCTAGAGCCTTTCTCGGGCAATGAGAACAGGCTTTCTTTGAAATTCAGTCAGACAACGTGCTGCTTTCCCCCGACTTTCCCGGCCTCGCCAGCCGATAGTCGGTATCCCAGTAGGGCGTGCGGCCGTATTTGGAAATCAGGAAGTCGACAAAGGCGGTCACCTTGGGTGGTACGAACTGGCTCGGCGGATAGACCGCCCAGATCGCACCTGTCCTGGCAACGGGATAGTCTTCCATCACCGCCACCAGCCTGCCGTCGCGCAGGTCCTCCCATACATGGGCCAGGGACTTCACGCTCAGGCCGATGCCCTCGATTGCGGCATCATAGGTCAGGTCGCCGCTGTCCACCTTGATGACCGGCTTCTTGATTTCGAAGGAAATCTCCCCGTCCGGCCCCTCGAAATACCAGACCGGCACGGACGCCATGCTGATGCAGTCGTGATTGGCCAGGTCTTCCGGTGTCTTCGGGATGCCCTTGCGGGCCAGATAGTCCGGCGAGGCGCACAGCGCTCTCGGATTGCCGCCAAGCCTGCGGGCGAGCAGCGAGGAATCCACCAACGGCGCCCCCCGGATCGCCAGGTCATAGCCTTCCTCGATCACGTCGACGATCTTGTCCGACATGTCCATTTCCAGCTGGATGTCGGGATAGTCCGCCCGGAACTCGACCAGATACGGCAGGATGTGCTTGCGTCCGAAAAAGGTGTTGCAGGAGATCCGGAGAAAGCCGCGCGGCGCCCCGCTGACGGCATCCAGGATCGATCGTGCCTGAGCGATTTCCTGCAAGGCGATCCGGGCATGGGCCAGCAGAACCCGTCCGGCCTCCGTCAGTGTGACCCGGCGTGTGGTGCGGGCCAGGAGTTGCGCCCCGAACGCTGTCTCCAGTGTGGTCAGGCGCGAGCTCGCCGCGGAAGGTGACAGGCCGATTTCACGCCCGGCACCCGACATGCTGCCGAGTTCTGCAACCCGAACGAAGAACTGGAGATCTTCAAGCCTCATTATCCCAAACTTTCAAATAATCTATTCGAATTAAGACATATTCTTCTAACTACCGCAATATGAGACAAGAGGTCACTACATTCAAAGGAGACCGGCATGTTGCACTCAGGTGATGAATACGAGATCCGCGCCCGTTCGGAACGTCAGCGGGAATTGCGTCGTTTAACAGGATTTGTGAGGGATTTTCTGACCGGCGGGGATATCCGGGTTAGCTCCACTCAGGCTCACCGGCTCGACGGCGGCGCTTGCGCCAACGACCAGATGCCGAGAGCTGAACGCGCGGCCTGACAGCCGCGCGGATATGGGCAGCGACAAGACAGATCTTGTCTTCCCGGTCGTTATTGCCACTCTTCCGAACTTGCAAATTCAGAAAACACGCCCCCATCCTCCGTCGTGCCTTGGCTTGACCATGACAGCCATGCTGTTCGTCTCGGTTCGGAGACCGCTGTTTCAGGCAAGGTCACGGCATGGATTGCCGGATAAAGTCCGGCAATGACGGAGATAGGCGGAATTGTGAGCCCAGTGAGTAGGACTGGGGATGCCCGTTCGCCATGCCTTACTTCGCGGGCACATAGTCCGCCGTGTGGCCGCGGGTGACGATGCCAAGATCGTCGTTTTCCCGCGCGGCACGCAAGCGTTCCTCGGCCTCGTCCGCTTCGCGCTGACGCGCCCACATGGAGGCATAAAGGCCGTTCTTGTCGAGCAGTTCCAGATGGGTGCCGCGCTCGGCGATCTGACCGGCTTCCAGTACGATGATCTGGTCGGCATTGACCACGGTCGACAGCCGGTGGGCGATGACAAGCGTGGTCCGGTTCCGGGAAACCTGGTCCAGTGCCGACTGGATCTCCCGTTCCGTATGGGTATCGAGCGCCGATGTCGCCTCGTCCAGGATCAGGATCGGTGGGGACTTCAGGATCGTGCGGGCAATCGCCACACGCTGCTTTTCTCCGCCCGACAGTTTCAGACCGCGCTCGCCGACCTCGGACTGATACCCGTCCGGAAGCCTTTCGATAAAGTCGTGGATCTGCGCCATGCGGGCGGCCGCGCGGACTTCCTCTTCGCTTGCTTCGGGGCGGCCGTAACGGATGTTGTAGGCAATGGTGTCGTTGAAGAGCACCGTGTCCTGCGGCACCATGCCGATGGCCTGGCGCACGCTTTCCTGGGTGACGTCACGCACGTCCTGCCCGTCGATCTCCACCGCTCCGCCTGTAACGTCATAGAAGCGGAACAACAGCCGCGAGATGGTGGACTTGCCGGCGCCGGATGGTCCGACGATGGCGATCGTCTTGCCTGCCGGAACCTCGAAATCAACCCCTTTCAGGATCGGCCGTTCGGGATCGTAGTGAAAACGCACATCCCGGAAGACAATCTTGCCCTCAACGGCCTTCAGCGGCTCGGCTCCAGCCTTGTCCTCGATTTCGGCAGGCACAAGCAACAGGTCGAACATGCTCTCGATGTCCGCCAGCCCCTGCCGGATTTCTCGGTAGAGAAACCCGATGAAATTCAGCGGTATGGAAATCTGCATCAGGAGCGCGTTGATCAGAACGAAATCGCCGATGTTCTGTTCCCCCGCCATCACGGCCTTGGCTGACAGTCCCATGCAGGCCGCCATGCCGACACCCAGAATGGCCGCCTGCCCGAAGTTGAGCCAGGCGAGCGAAGTCCAGGTCTTCGTTGCCGCCTTTTCGTATTTCGCCATGGAAACGTCGAAGCGCGCGGCTTCCATGTCCTCGTTGCCGAAATACTTGACCGTCTCGAAGTTGAGCAGGCTGTCGATGGCCTTGGAATTGGCGTCCGTATCGCTTTCGTTCATCTCGCGGCGGATACCGATCCGCCAGTTGGAGGTTTTGATCGTGAACCAGACATAGGCCACGATCATCACCGCGACGATGACCACATAGAAGAAACCGAACTGGTACCAGATGACTGCCGCCATGATGGCAAATTCCAGCACCGTCGGAATGCCGTTGAGGATCGTGAAACGGACAATCGATTCAATGCCCTTCACGCCGCGTTCGATCACTCGGCTGAGACCGCCGGTGCGCCGTGCCAGATGGAAGCGCAGGGAGAGCCGGTGCAGGTGACGGAAGGTCAGGATGGCAAGCTGGCGCACGGCGTGCTGGCCGACGCGCGCGAACAGCGCGTCACGCAACTGGTTGAAGCCAACCGCCAGAACCCGTGCGGCATTATAGGCCAGCACCAGCATCACCGGCGCAACGATAAAGGCGGGCAGGTCCGCCCCCTCGCCCGTCAGTGCATCCGTCGCCCAGGCAAAGAAGTAGGGTGACAGAACCGTCACGACTTTCGCGATGACCAGAACAAGGATTGCCAGAAGGACACGCTGCTTGAGGTCCGGCCTGTCGGACGGCCAGATGAAAGGCCACAGATTGGCAAGCGTTGTAAACGTATTGCCCTCATCGGCGCTGACGGACTTGGCATGCGCTGCCTGGGAAGAACTGCTTGCTGCCGCGGCCGCAGGTTTTTGCGGCGAGGTGGCTGATTGATCTGTCACACACTTTCTCCGGGCCGCCTTCAGGGACGACCAATCTTGTCAGCTGTTGGTAACCGGTATTTCGTCCCCGTCCGGGACCGCCGGTTGCGCAGAATTGAGACGGGACCAGAAGTCGCTGGAGCAGCGCTCCGCCTGGGCGAGTTTTTCCCAGTTCAGATAGTAGTGGCAGTTGCGGCCGCGCGGGTCGCAGATCAGCAGTTCGGCTTCCTTCAGCACCTGCAGGTGCTGCGAAACGGTCGATTGGGCCAGCGGCAGGTGGTTGACGATCTCGCCACAGCAGGCATCGTTATGCACCGCAAGATGCTTGATGATGGCAATACGCGCCGGATGGCCAAGCGCCCTGAAAATGGAGGAAAGCTCTTCGCAGCTCGCCAATCCTTCCTTCTGCGCCTTGCAACCGGCATCTGACGGCAGGTCCGTCCCACTCATCAAGCCGCTCCTTCTCGTCACGAAAAATTGTCTCATCGGTGATATGCGATGAAACAGCACAAAAACAAGGGGCAAAACCAAATGAGCAGGAAACCGCTTCCGGTTTCCTGCTCATTTTTCTTCAGTTTTGCTTGGGTCAGCCGTTGCTGCCGTTTCCGTCAGCAGGTTTTTCCCAGTTCAAATCCCCTTCCGGAGTCAGGAAGACCTGCCCGGGATAGATCAGATCCGGATTCCGGATCTGGTCCTGGTTCGCCTGATAGATGGTCGTGTACCGCACGCCATTGCCGTAAAGACGGCGTGAGATGCGCCAGAGATTGTCCCCCTTGCGGATGATCACCACCGGCAGCGCCTTTCGGACCTCGGCCCCCTGCCCGTCCTGACCGCTGCTGGCGCCTGTCGCCACGACCTTGGTCAGCACGATCTGCTGCTCTTCCTGCTTCTCGAAAGTCACGGCCGCACGGGCATCGACCTTGTCCCCCTGCTTGCTGATGAGATCGGCCCGGACCTCGACGTTGCCTTCGGAAAGGTTCTTGCTGCCTTCGACCAGCCACTTGCCGCTGGAATTGACCTTCGCCTCGCCCTGATAGTCGTCGCCGACATAGACCCGCACGGAAGACCCCGGCTCGCCCGTTCCCGCCACAAAGACCTTGTTCTTTTCAGATTCGACTGCCTCGACCGTCACTGCCGGAGCGTCTGCCTGGGGTTCGGATTCATTTGCAGCCGCTCCGGACGTTACCGGTTGTGTGCCACTGCCGTCCTGTCCGGCGGGTTCCTCCCTGGAACCGCCTTGTGCCGTCGCGACCACCACCGGAACCGGTTGCTCGCTCGCCGCGGATGCCGTGCTTTCGGCCAGTTCGGAAGAAGTCTCTTCCGCTGCTGCTGCCGCCACTTCGCCGCTGCTGCCGGAAACCGGCTGTTCTACCGGCTCTTCCGCACTTGCCACGACGGTGTTCTCGGCAGCCGGCTGACCTGACGCGGTTGCGGTTGCCGCACCGCCGTCTCCTTCAGCCGGTGTTGCTGTGCCTGCAGAGGCATCCGCCACCTCGGTTTCCTCCGTGGCAGGATCGGCTTCAGCCTGAGCGACCTGCTCAGCCGCATCCGGTTTCTGCAAGATGTCGGAGGGGCCGTCCGGCGAGTTCAGAACCACCAGAGGCTGCTCCTTGCCGCCTTCAGGCACGGAAACCGCCAGATGCTGTTCGGATTTTTCGACGAGGCTCCCCTGATCGTCATGTACTTCCAGGGCAACGTCGTAGTCCCCCGGCTTCAAAGGCTCGTCGAGGATGATGGTCCACTCGCCGGCCTCGTTGGCAATGCTCTTGCCGACAACCTTGCCGTTGGCGGTCAGGGCAACGATCGCCCCTGCATCCGACCTTCCGGCCACAACGGTTTCGCCCGTCGGCTCCACTCCGACCACATCGAAGCTCGGCCCTTTGACCGGAGCAGCCGTAGCGTCCGGCGCGTTGGCATCCGCCGCCTGTGTGGATGCGCCTTCGCCCGCAGCAGGCTGCGCCGCTGTTTCCTCTTCCTGGCCTTTTCCACTGTCGATGGACGGCGTCTTGGTGGAAACCGCTTCGGAAGAATTCTGAAGCGGAAATTCACCGCCGGTCTTGTAGAAATACCCGGTTACCAGGGCCGCCAGCGCAACCGGTACTGCCACGATCAAAGTCCAGATCAGCGTCTGTTTGTTCATTGCTTGTCCACCCGGAATAGCAGAAGGAATGGCTCATGCTTTTCCGTGTCTTTCCCCTTTGTCGGCCTGAGCTGCGGCCTTGTGATTTCTTCTCAGGCCCATCCATAGCGGCCTTTTCAAGGCGCGGCAAGAAATCGTACTTGAGTCACAATGCCTTTCAAACTGAGTGCTTGCCTTTCGGCAGACACGATGCCACATCTTTGCGTCATGAATACGGTTTCAGAAAATCAGCTTAAAAGCGTCTGTGTCTATTGCGGGTCCAGTTTCGGCTCGGACCCCACCCACGAAGCCTCCGCAACGCGCCTCGGCCAGTTGATCGCCGAAGCGGGACTGCGGCTCGTCTATGGCGGCGGGTCCGTCGGCCTGATGGGTACGGTCGCCAATTCCGCTCTGGAGGCGGGCGGCAAGGTAACCGGCATCATCCCGCGCTTCCTGGAAAAGCGGGAAGTCATGCTGGAGACGCTGGAAGACCTTGTCATCACCAACGACATGCACGAGCGCAAGCATCTCATGTTCCAGAAGGCGGATGCCTTCATCGCCCTGCCCGGCGGCATCGGCACGCTTGAGGAAGCCGTGGAGATGATGACCTGGGCCCAGCTCGGACAGCACCGCAAGCCGGTCGTACTTGCCAACATCAACGGCTTCTGGTCGCCTTTGCTTGAACTCTTCGATCACATGCGCGCTCAAGGCTATATCCGTCCGGAAACGGAAGTTCCCTATCTTGTGGCCAGGACGATCGACGACATTCTGCCTATGCTCCGCCAGGCGGTTTCCGGAAAACCTCATTCGACTTCAGGCGACTACGCTTCGCTGACGGATCTCTGAGATCTTCCCTGGCCGGCTGTTTGGCCTTACCCCGTCGGGCGGCGCTCCGCGCCGTCTGTGGCGGTCCTCGTCCTTTAAGACGGTACGCTTTGAGACGACATTTGCCCGGTTGAGGGCTTCGTTTGGAGGCACGTATTTTCCGCAAGTGTGATTTGTTCAAAAAGTGCTTTAACGATTTGAACTTAGCAATTTCGGATAGTACCGTTGATACGGAACTGAACCAGGGGCATTTTCATGCAAACGACCCTTCTTGTCGAAGACGCTGCATTTTTCGAAAAAGCGATCGTCAAGAAATTGCATGAAGTCGGCCGCCATCAAATCATGGTCGCGCGCAACTATGCGGAGGCAGAAAGCTGCCTTGACCTGCCCATCGAAGAACCTGACCTTGCTCTGGTCGATCTGACCTTGCCCGATGCACCGGACGGCGAAATCGTCGACCTTTGCAGCGCGCGGAACATTCCGACGATTGTCTTCACCAGCCGGTTCGATCCGAAAACCCGCAGCAAGATGCTGAACAAGGGAGTCATCGATTATGTGCTGAAGGATTCTCCGGGCAGCCTCAACTATGTCGCGGACCTGATCCGCAAGTTGGCCAAGAATCCGCAGATCGGCATTCTCATCCTTGACGACGCCACCGTCGAGAGAGAGGCGATTGCGCAGATCGTCTCAAAACACCTCTATCGAGTCTATCAGGCTTCCTCCACCGACGAGGCCCTGCGGCTCCTGAAGGAGCATACCGACATCAAGCTGGTGTTGAGCGATTACTTCATGCCGGAAAAGGACGGGTTCGACTTCCTGAAAGCCGTGCGCCGCACCCACAGTCCGGAGCAGGTCGGCGTCATCGGCATGTCTTCCTTTGCCAATTCGGACAACCGGGTCCGGTTTCTGAAATACGGGGCGGCCGATTTCGTGGACAAGAATTGTTCACCGGAAGAGCTGCTGCTCAGGATTTCCCAGAACCTCGACTACATCTATCGCATCGAAGAACTCAACAACATGGCGATGCGGGATGCGCTGACCGGCCTCTACAACCGCCGTTTCCTGTTCAACGAGGCCTGGCGGTACATAAGGAAGTGGACGCCGGCACCGGGCAAGGACAATTGGGTTGCCCTCTTGGATCTTGATTCCTTCAAGGAGATCAATGACCGGCTCGGCCACGATTTCGGAGACGAAGTCCTGATCCGTTTTGCCCGCCACCTGGAAAAGACCGCGGGCGAGAACGAATTCGTCTCCCGCCTCGGGGGCGACGAATTCTGCGTCGTCTTCCGGGAAAGAACAGAGGCGGAAGTCATGCAGAGCCTTACAGACCTCCTCGACACCATTCGCGCAACGCCAGTCAGGCTCGACGGAGAAGAGCACACCATGCAGACCAGCATCGGCCTCGCCCCGCTCACGGACAGGACGTTCGGCGACGCCCTGAAGACGGCCGATCTCCGGCTCTACAAAGCCAAACGGACCGGGCGGGGAAAACTGATTGCCGCTGACTGAACAATTTCCGCCGTGTAGCAACAAACCAACGTTTGCCAGCAAGATCCCGTCCAGCGGCCCCATTTGCGTTTCCCTACCCCAATCACCTGTTGGAGCCAGGTTCTCAGCTCAACGAACAACACAGCTAAAATGATATACATTGGCTATTCCCCACTCCCCACAAATTGAGGAGGATAGCAGATGATCAAAACTCTGTTTCCCATGTTTTGCACATTGCTTTTCTTCACATTTGCAACAAACGCGGAAGAATTGCTGATTGCAGGTGACGACAACGCAAAGCCAAAAAACTGGCTGGATTTACGCGGTGAGCCCAAAGGCATTCATATTGAATTGCTGGACGAAATCTCGAGGAAAACCGGTATCGAATTCACGTATTCGATGGCGCCATGGGCACGCGTTTTTGCTTTGAGTAAAAACGGCAACGCGGCAATTATGGGTTTTTCGAAGACAACAGAACGTGAGAAACTTTGGCACTATAGCGATCCTCTGTATTTTGATGAACTTGTTTTTGTCTCCCGCAAGGACGACATGTTTGAATTCAGTGGATTGGGAAGCATTCGTGGTCTCACCATTGGAATCAAACGTGGAGCCAGCTACGGCGACGACTTTGAACAAGCCGTAAGAACCGGCCTCATCAAGGTTGTTGAGACAACGGACAGAGCGAACCAGCTAAGAATGCTTGACGCCGGCCGGGTAGACCTTGTCCTTCTCAGCCCCGGAAGAATCGCCCTGGAAACGATCATCAAAGAAAATAGCTGGTTACAGGCTCATAGAGATGACTTTGCCATCATTTCCCCGCCGTACAAACTCGATCCGAATTACATCGGCATACCCAAAAGCATGGGTAAGGAGCATCTCCTGGAACCTATCAATGAGGCCATTCGGCAAATCAAAGCCAATGGCACCTATGAAAGGATCGTGCAAAAGGTCACAGATAATATAATCGAGGAGCTTAGGGGAGCACGGCCATGAGCTGCGCTAATGTGGTCAAGGCACGTGTGTTATACCCGTCACAGTTGACGGAGCCCATCTGACCGTGTTTGGAGACCGTTCGGCAAGGTGCCTGTCGTGAGACGTTGCGGGGCATCGCTCAGGACTGGTAACATTGCGGAATAGTTTTCAAACGCGGCCTTTGGTTTGGGGGGGCAAGTGTTCGAATTTCCAGTCAGACAGGTCTTCGTCCGTGACCGCCGGTATCAGGCCCGATAGCGCCGCCAGCTGTCGTAGCTGAAGACCACCAGCGCACCCCAGATCATGACAAATCCCATCAGCTTGGTCTGATCCAGAGGTTCACCCCACAGGTAGACCGCCATCAGAAAGTGCATGGAGGGTGCCAGATACTGCATCAGGCCGAGCATGAAGAGCGGCAGTCGGCGGGCGGCCGCCGAAAAGCAGATCAGCGGCAGCGCTGTGACGATGCCGGTTCCGGCCAACGCCAGCAGCACGGGCGGATCGTTGAGCACAAGCGCATCGACGCCCCAACTCAGGTTCAAAAGGACGTAAATGGCGGCCATCGGGAACAGCAGCAGGGTTTCGACGAAGAGCCCCGGCGTTGCCTTGACCGGCGTCACCTTGCGGACATAGCCGTAGCCGGCAAAAGAAAAGGCCAGAACCAGGGACACCCAGGGGAGCCCGCCAGCCAGGACCGCCTGCAGGACAACGGCGAAGGCGGCAATCAGGATCGCAAAAGCCTGTCCGCGGGACAGTTTCTCGTGCAGGATCACCAGCCCGACGAGAATGCTCACCAGCGGGTTGATGAAATACCCGAGCGAGACGTCCAGGACCTGATTGTTGGAAATCGCCCAGACGAAGACCAGCCAGTTGACTGCAATGAAACTGGCGGAGGCCGTCAGCCCCAGAAGCACCTTCGGCTGACGGAACACGTCCCGCACTTCCTGCCAGCGGCCACGCAGATACAGGTAAAGCCCGACAAAGAGTACCGACCACAGAATCCGGTGCGAGACGACAAGGTCCGCCGGCACCGTGTCGGTCAGCTTGTAGTAGGCCGGAAAGAAGCCCCACATGACATAGGCGGCTAGGCCGACAAGGAGACCCTGACGGAATTCAGCCTGCGCTTCGGCGCTCGTGACCGTCTGCGACATGAAACGAACCTTTTCAGGCGCGTGTGATTTCAGGCGGCCTCCGCCTTCAACAGCGCGAATGTAATGGAGTCGACCAGCGCCTGGAACGAGGCATCGACGATGTTGGAGGAGACACCGATCGTGAACCAGCGGCGGTGGGATTTCGTGTCGTGGCTCTCGATCAGAACGCGCGTGACTGCGCCCGTGCCACCATTGAGGATACGAACCTTATAGTCAATCAGCTCCAGACCTTCGATAGCGGATTGATATTTCCCCAGGTCCTTGCGCAAGGCCATGTCGAGCGCGTTGACCGGGCCGTTCCCTTCGGCCACCGACATGCGGGTCTCTCCGTCGATGTCGACTTTTACCACGGCCTCAGACACGGTGATCAGGTCGCCGATGGCGTTGAAGCGTCGTTCCACCATCACGCGGAAGGACTCGACCGCGAAGAACCGCGGCACTTCGCCAAGTTCGCGCCGGGCCATGAGTTCGAAGGAAGCGTCCGCCGCCTCATAGGCATAGCCTTCCGCCTCGCGCTCCTTCACCAGGGCGAGCAGCTTGTCGAGTCGCGGGTCGGCCTTGTCGACCTCGATCCCGACGCGTGAGAGTTCACCGAGAAGGTTGCTCTTGCCGGCCTGGTCGGACACCAGAACGCGCCTCTGATTGCCGACGCTTTCCGGGGTCACATGCTCATAGGTCTGCGGGTCCTTCAGGATCGCGGAAGCATGAATTCCGGCCTTGGTGGCAAAGGCGGTTTCCCCCACATAGGGTGCATGACGGTCCGGAGAGCGGTTCAGGATCTCGTCGAAGGCGTGCGATATGGCCGTGATATTTCGGAGCTGTTCGTCTCCGACGCCGATTTCGAACCGGTCCGCATAAGCGGCCTTCAGCTTCAGGGTCGGGATCAGCGTGATCAGGTTGGCATTGCCGCAACGCTCGCCCAGCCCGTTCAAGGTCCCCTGGATCTGGCGCACACCGGCGTCGACAGCCGCCAGAGAATTGGCGACCGCATGGCCGGTGTCGTCGTGGGTGTGAATACCGAGATGCGTTCCCGGCACCACCTCCTGAACCCTGGTTACGATGTCGTGGATTTCGTCGGGCAGGGTTCCGCCGTTGGTGTCGCACAGGACGATCCAGCGCGCCCCGGCAAGATAGGCGGAGCGCGCGCATTCAAGGGCATAGGCCGGATTGGCCTTGTAGCCGTCGAAGAAATGTTCGCAATCGATCATCGCTTCCTTGCCTGCGGCAACGGCTGCGGCAACGGTGTCCTCTATGGACTGGAGGTTGTCTTCGTTGCTGCAGCCGAGCGCGACCCGGACATGATAGTCCCAGGCCTTGGCGACGAAACAGCACGCGTCGGATTTTGCCGCCAGCACTTGCTGAAGGCCGGGATCGTTGGCGGCGGATCGTCCTGCCCGCTTGGTCATGCCAAAGGCGGTGAAGGTTGCCCGCTGCGTGCGTTTTTCAGAAAAGAACTCAGTGTCGGCCGGGTTCGCCCCTGGATAACCGCCCTCGATGTAGTCGACACCCAGACGTTCCAGCAGTTCGGCAATGACGATCTTCTCATTGACGGAAAAGTCGATACCGCTGGTCTGCGCGCCGTCACGGAGCGTGGTGTCGAAAAGATAGAGGCGTTCCTTGGTCATGGGTTCTTCCTGCCCGGCATCCGTGCCGCGGCCTATCCGTTGTCGTTGTCGCCGCTTTGTGCCGGCGGCCAGGTTTCCGTGTCGTGATCGGGATGCTGATGGGAGACGATGCTTGCGAGAAAGGACAGGGTCTCCTCATCCTCTTCCGTGCGCCGGGCCGGGAGTTCGGCCATATGGTCGGTATAGGCGAGCTTGCCCTCCACGCCGTATTGAATGACGGGCACGACCTCCTCCGGGACGTCAAAGGCCCCGATGGCGATCGCGACCCCGTCAGGGGCTTCATAGGTCAGCGGCGTCCCGCATTTGCCGCAAAAGCCGCGCGCGACCACATTTGAGCTTTGAAAGCGCTGCGGTTCACCGCGCATCCAGGTCAGCTCGCTGTTTTCCCGAACGCCGACCAGTGGTGCATAGAACGCCCCGAAAGCCTTCTGGCACATGCGGCAATGGCAGATCGACGCCTTGCCGAGTTCGCCGGAAATCCGGAACCGCACGGCACCGCACTGGCAGCCACCAGACCAGGTTTTGCCTTCACTCATCAGCAGCTCTCCTTTCCACATGTCTCCAGGATCTTGCGGCAGACCCCATCGAGATCCACCAGGACTTCCGTGTTCCAGAATCGCAAAACGGTCCAGCCCAGAGAGGTCAATTGCTTGTCGCGCTTCCCGTCTCTTTCAGGTCCGTCAGCTTCTGCGTGCTGCGATCCGTCGAGTTCGATAACGATGCGATGTTTGGGTGCTGCAAAGTCCACGATATATCCGGCAATCGGCATTTGCCGGCGGAAAGGTATACCTTCCAAGCGGTGAGCCCGGATCGCCTGCCAAAGCTTTTTTTCCGCGTCAGTCATGTCCGAACGGAGTTTTTTGGCGTTCGTTCGCAGATGGTTCGGGATACTACCGTGAGGCATGTGGCGGGCTCCGGACTGAGCCTGATAGTCAGCATGTGTAACAGAGGCTGTATACCCCCCTCTGTCCGCTGAAGCGGACATCTCCCCCTCAAGCGGGGAGACGGGAGCAAACGGCAACCAAATCGGCAGGTACCGATTGCCCGAAGTCTCAAGTGCTTCAGAACGGTTCTGATCGTGGATCCCATGTCGTTTGTCTTGGGCACGTCGGTGCGGCAAGCGCCTCTCTCCCCCCTTGAGGGGGAGATGTCCCTGGAGGGGACAGAGGGGGGTACTCAGCCACACCGCCGACGACAAAGTCACCGTTTGACCTCCCACGTGGTCAGCCGCTCGCCGGTTGCTGAGTCTTTTGAATCCTTTAGCTGGATTCCCTGAGACGTCAGGTCAGCACGGATCCGGTCAGCTTCCGCCCAGTCCTTGGCCTTCAACGCTTCCAGACGGGCAGCCACCGCTGCGTCGATCGCCGCGGTGTCGAGACCGGAAAGATCCGCCTTTACCGGACCGACGCCAAGCAGCGCGGCGGTTGCGGAATAGACGTCCAGCTTCGCCGGATCCTTGGCGGCCTCGACTGCCAGGGCATGCAGCGCCTGGACAGCGGCAGCGGTGTTGAGGTCGTCGGAGAGCAAAGCAACGACTTCGGCGTCCGGTTCGGCGTCCGTTGCCACCGGCTCCGGCCATCTGGCCAGAAGGTTTTCCGCCTCATCAAGCTTGCGTATGGAGAAGTCGATCGGCTCGCGGTAATTGGTCATCAGCATGGCAAGGCGCAGCACCTCACCCGGCCACCTGCGGCCACCAAAACTTTCGGTCTCCAGCAACTCCTGAATGGTGAAGAAATTGCCCTCGGACTTGGACATCTTCCGGCCTTCCACCTGCAGAAAGCCGTTGTGCATCCAGTAATTGGCCATCACGGACGTGCCATGGGCGCAGCGCGACTGGGCGATCTCGTTTTCATGATGCGGGAAGATCAGATCGAGCCCGCCGCCGTGAATGTCGAAGACCTTGCCGAGGTGATAGGCGCTCATCACGGAGCACTCGATGTGCCAGCCCGGACGGCCGCGGCCCCACGGGCTGTCCCAGCCGGGCTCTTCCTCGGAGGAAAGCTTCCAGAGAACGAAGTCACCGGGGCTCTTCTTGTGGGCCTCGACCGCAATGCGGGCACCGGCAAGCTGCTCGTCCAGCTTGCGCTTGGAGAGCCCGCCGTAGTCCGGCATGGACAACGTGTCGAACAGCACCTCGCCGCCGGCCTGGTACGCATGCCCCTTGTCGATCAGCGCGCCGATCATCTCTACCATGCCGTCGATATGCTGGGTCGCGCGCGGCTCGAAGCTCGGTTCCAGGACACCCAGGGACCTGATGTCCTTGTGGAACTGGTCCGCGGTCTTCTTCGTCACCTTCGCGATGGCATCATTGAGCGGCAGGTCCGGGAAGTCACGCAGAGCGCGGGCGTTGATCTTGTCGTCCACGTCCGTGATGTTGCGCACATAGGTAACATGCTCGGCACCGTAGAGATGGCGCAGCAGACGGAACAGCACGTCGAAGACGATCACCGGACGTGCGTTTCCGATGTGGGCGAAATCATAAACCGTCGGTCCGCAGACATAGAGACGCACATTTTCGTCATCGATCGCCCGGAAATCCTCTTTCTGGCGAGTCAATGTATTTGTAAGCTTCAAGCCTTTGAAAATGCCGGATTTTTCAGTCTCAGCGGCGCTCATGTCAAACGGTCTCCTGGCCGGCTGGCCGGGCGGTCCGTCTCAGAGGAGATTTTGCCAAGAGGGAACGGCCACAGCCAGCGGTGTCGCTAGCTGCAAATAATGGTGATCGAAATGATGTTCCGTGTGGCCGTCATCATGGGCAGCTTTATGGACCGGAAAACGGAATGCGGTCAAGGATCAAATCCGGGCCTGCGCCGAAACGGTATTCCTGTGACCGCGACGCCGCATCTTGTTTGCGCATGAGCGTGGCGAACGCCGGAATTGCGCGCTAAGCTTCGGCCACCGGGAATCAGAGGGGGACATTCCCATGGCGTGCATTCGTTTTCGTCGCCTGGCAGCAGCAGGCCTTGTGCTCACAACCGCACTCGCACTTTCGGATCTCGTGTCCGGCGTTCGGGCAGAAGCGCAATCGGGAACGCCACAGGTATCCGAAACCCAGATCGTCCCGCCTCCCGTCTTCCCCGAACCGGAAACTCCGATCGCAAAGGCGATCCAGCAAGCGATCACGTCCGACCTCGCGGACGGACTGACCATTTATTATGGCAAGCGGGGCTATGCGCCGATCTGGTTCGACGAAAACGGCCTGACCGAAAACGCGCATCTGACCATCGCGGCGATGGCCGCCGCCAACGATCATGCGCTCAATCCGGACAACTATCTTCCGATCGAACTTGTCGAGATGTCAGAGGCGGCCCGCACGCCAGACGAATGGGCGCAGTTCGACCTGCAGCTTTCCGTCCAGTTCCTGCGTTATGCCACCCATCTGTCGTCCGGACGCGTCCAGCCCAACAGCATCAACAAGGCACTGAACCTGTTTCCGGACCGGCCGGAGCCGGAAGAACTGTTCGAAACGGCGGCAAAAGCCACCGAGTTCAGTGCCTTTCTGGACAGTCTCGCGCCGCAGTCGGACAATTACGCCAGACTGAAACGCAGGCTCGCGCAATACAGGCAAAAGGCAGCCGAAGGCGGATTTACCGAAGTGCCCGACGGCGATGTCCTGAAACCCGGCATGACCGACCCGCGAGTCGAGGTTCTGCGGACAAGGCTGATGGAAGAGGACATTCCGGGCGCGGCCGCGCATTCCGGCGACGTCTATGACGGTACCCTCGTGGAAGCGGTGAAGACCTTTCAGGAACACAACGGCCTGGAGACCGACGGTGTCATCGGCAAGAACACACTGGAGCGGCTCAATATTCCGCTTTTGGACAAGCTGATCCAGATGGAACTCAACATGGAACGCCGGCGCTGGATGCCAGACGATCCCGGCAGTTTTTATGTCTTCGTCAACCTCGCCGACCAGAACCTGAAGGTGGTCAGGAACGGCAAGACGATCCACACCGCCCGCGTTGTGGTCGGCAAGCCGTATCACGCGACGCCGGTCTTTTCCGACGAGTTGGAATACGTGGAGATCAACCCCTACTGGAACGTGCCCTATTCCATCGCGACGAAGGAATACCTTCCGAAACTGAAGAGGAACCCGTCAGCTCTCAGCGGGAAAAACTTCCGGGTCTTTCAGAACGACCGAGAAGTCGCCGCGACCCAGGTCGCATGGAACAACTATTCCGGCGGCCATTTTCCGTTCCGCCTGCGCCAGGACCCGGGAGACGACAACGCGCTCGGCCGGATCAAGTTCATGTTCCCGAACAGTTTCAACATCTACATCCACGACACGCCGTCGAAGTCCCTGTTCACCCGCTCCGAGCGCGCCTTCAGCCACGGCTGCATCAGGGTCTCAAATCCCTTCGCCCTGGCCGACGTGCTTTTGGAACATGTCAATGCGACGCCGGGACATTGGGAAAAGATCCGCGACAGCCGCGAACGCACCATCGTCAAACCCAAGACACGCATCCGGGTACATCTCACCTATCTGACGGCCTGGATGAACAAGGATGGATCCACGCATTTCAGAAACGACATCTACGGTCGCGACAAGGTGCTTCTGGAAGCCCTTAGAACCGCCATGACAAAGAACCTCTATTAAGCATAAATATCTGTTTTAATTATCTTAATACCTCCGTTTACACTCCTGAACGGAAGCTGAACACGTCACTCAGAACGGGTTCAAGGCCTGCTGCCTACACTCCTGGCAATCGATACGGATTGCCATCAGGAGCACGCCATGCTGAACCGCCTCTTCATCATCCTTTTCCTCGCCCTTGTTCTCGGCGGCCCTTTTGCTGCCATTATCGCCATTTCTGATGGTACAAAGGCTTTCGGTCACGAAGTGCAGCAAAAAGGAGCGTGTTTCATGACCGGAATCGGATGCGGTGACGGCAACATCATTGTAACGGCCGTCAGCCGCATATAAATAAGGTCAGGAATTGCGACCGGGACACCGGCCTGCAGTGTGAACAAATTGATTGGCAAGGCTGTCCGATGGACTACAAGGCGCTTGAAGATAAAGCAGAAACCGCAGCGGAATTCTTGAAGATGATGGCGTCGGCACCGCGTCTTCTGCTGATGTGCCTTGTGCTGGAAGAAGAACGCTGCGTCAGCGAACTTGCCGAGAAGACCGGCATGCGCATGCCGACTGTCTCCCAGCAGCTTGCCCTTCTGAGGGCTCAGGGACTTGTGACGACCCGGCGCGAAGGCACGACCATCTATTACCGGCTCGCGAGCGAGCCTGTGAAGGACATAATGGCGATGCTCTACAAGCATTTTTGCGCGGGAACCGAGCTGCCGGTGGGCAAGCATCTGGAAATGCTGGACGCGAACTGAGCCAAGAGACTTCGTGCTCGGGAGCACCTCCTGCCGTCGTTGTTGCCATCAGGCGTTCATCCGTCCGTCAACGCTGGGGATCATGCTGCAGGAGACCAGATACGCTTTCCGCAAATGCTCCCGCCGTGTCGACAACCCATTCCTGAAACTGTCTCTGCAACAAACTCTTCGGTCGTCCGCTGACCGAAACCAGCCGATAGAGATAGCCCGTCGGAACATGCTTTGCCGGACCGAACGGAATTTCCAAAGCCCCGCTCATGATTGCATCATAAGCTTCGGCAATGCCGCACAGCACCAGTCCCTGCCCGGTGAGCGCAGCCTGCAGGCCTGAACTGATCTTGGAAAATCGTACGACTCCTTCCGGCGGGTCGATTTCAATATCAAAAACCCCGGACCAACTCTCCCAGTTGGCCCATTCCGGATCCGGTGTCCGGTTCTCCAGATGCACAAGCGGAATTCCCGACAGAGACCTGACCCCCTCAGATAATCGATACCGGTCAGCGAACGCGGGAGTGCAAACCGGAACGACATAATCGCCGAACAAATCAACTGCATCCAAACCTTTTTCCGGCAAGGGGCAGTAGCGTATGGCGAAGTCAAATCCCTCCGCGGCAAGATCAATACGCCGGTTCGATGCATTGAGACGCAAATCCACGGCTGAGTTCTGGTGGTAGAAGTCGGGAACACGTCTGATGAACCAGTTTTCCGCAAAGGATTCAGGAAGGGTCACAGCGATCCGGTTCGCTGCTCCGCGGTCTCTTAATTCGGTGAGAACTTCGTCGATGATCGAGAACCCCGACGTGAGGCGCGACTTCACACGCAGCGCGTCCTCATTGGGCAGAACGCCGGATGCGGTCCTCCGGAACAGGTTCCGTCCGAGATAGGCTTCCAGTCCCCTGATTTGCTGCCCGACCGCCGCTGTTGTAACGCCAAGCTCGTCCGCGGCCGAGCGAAATGTCCCGGTCCGCATGACCGCCTCAAAGGCTCTGAGCGCGTTCAGATGTGTCAGCTTCATGAGATCAGACTAAAGATTTTCTTTTGCCTCGGCGAGATAAAATGACCTGATAGGCCCGCATTTTCCTGCAATCATATCGACAGAAATCATCCTGGTCAGAGATGACGATAGTTTTTGTTGTCAGATCGACAAACGGTCTTCAAAGGAGACGGGCAATGTACACCCTCTATTGGGAACGTCTTTCAGGTGCGATCGGACCTCAGATACTTCTGGAGGATATCGGCGCGGAATACCGAAAAATCCCCGTGAACATGGCTGAGGGCGAACATCGGGCAAGTGCTTATCAGGATGTCAATCCGGTGATGCGCGTCCCTGCCCTCGGACTGCCGGACGGCACCGTCATCGGCGAAACCGCAGCGATCATTCTGGTCCTGGGAGAACGTCACCCGCAGGCAAACCTGGTCCCGATGACCGGAGACCCTGAACGGCCACGTTTCCTGTTCTGGCTCCTCGCAATGGCCGCGAACGGATACCCGATATTTTCCAGAGCCTGGCACCCGGAACAGTTCACGATGAACGCCTCGGCCAATACCAGTGTTCAGACCAGGGCCGAAGAGCACCTGCGCGAGTTCTTCGCGACGATAAACCGGTCGATCAGCGGCGAGCCGTACTTTTTGCCGAGCGGCTTTACCGCGCTGGACATCTATCTGACGATGCTGACGGAGTGGTCGGCCGACCGGCGGGCAATGTTCGAGGACAATCCCAGAATTGCCGCTCTGTGCGAGGCAGTGATGGAGCGGCCGTCCTACAGGAGGGTCATTGCCGAACACACATTGCATGCAGAGCCTGTCCGCAAAGCCGCGTCATGACCTGCCGCGTCGCCGGCCGCATTCCTATATCACCAGAATCTGCCGGCTGACGCCTAATCCTTCACATAGTCGCCGCACCTGGGCGGCGGCTGATCGCCCCAGGGCATCAACGGAACCGTCGAGGTGGAATTCTTCGGGCTGCCCTCGATCAACTTGTCGGAATAGACCAGATAGACCAGCACGTTGCGCGTGGCATCGCAGCCGCGCACGATCCGCATTTTCTTGAACATGAAAGAGCGGCGCTGGCGGAACATTTCTTCGCCCTGCTCGAAATTGTCCTTGATGGTAACCGGACCAACCTGGCGGCACGCAAGCGAGATATCGGACACTTCCTCTGCAACGCCGAGCCAGCCGGAAACACCGCCCTTCTCCGGCACCGTGAAGTGGCAGGCGACCCCGTCGACAATCGGGTCATCGATGGCGTAGGTCGCCAGCTTGTGATCCGGTGTCAGCAGCTTCCAGACCGTCGACTTCTTGAAGATCAGGTCGGGCTCTTCGGCTGAAAAAGCTGCCCCGGCCCCTTGCAGACAAGCCGTCAGGGCAAGCGCGGCAGCTAACATGAAACGCATGGTCAATCTCCGGTTTTTGAACGCCTGACATGTGGGGTTCACGATAAGGCGATCAAGAAACCGGAACCCAAAAAACGAAAACGCGCGCCACTGGCGCGCGTTCCAATAATCCTTGTTGCCGTGAGGATCGTCAGCGGGCGTTTTCAAGAATCTTTTCAGCCTGGCTGTCCGAGCCGTCCGCAACCGTTTCCCCGTCACTGACGATAATGTCCTCAGCGCTCAGGTCGAGGGTCGTTTCTTCCTGGGCCTGGCCTTCCGGCTCCAGCCCATCATGGTCCGTGTCCTCTTCCGGGGCAAGTGCGAGAGATGCCGCAAAATCGCTATCGGAGACCAGACCGGCAACTCGCTCCTCGCTGCCGGCTTCCCCGGCATCGTCCACGTGATCAGTTTCTGCCGCTGTCAGTTGCTCTTCAACCGTCTCGACGGCGTCGGCCGCCTGTTCAGCTGTTGGCTGACCGGCTGTGCCGGCTCCGCTCAGGGCGTCCTGAAGGTCCGCACAGCGTTCGCGGGTCCAAACTTGCGGCTGGTCCAGTCCCAGGGCCTCGTCATAGGCCCGGGCCACGTTGAACGGCAGGTGGAATTCAAAATCGGCCCAGGAGGCGAAGTGCGGCGCAAGCGCGTCGCTGACGGCCTGGAACGTGTCCTTGAGGCCAAGGCTCTGTTCGACGCAAGCCGCTGCACCGTCCCGCAGGGTGACGACAAAATCGCGGGTCGTTTCGATCGCGGCCGCGACCGCCTGTGCACCAATGGCCGATTTTCCGGAACCCGGCATGAGGGCGTTCGGACGGAAGGCCGAAATCCGGTCGAGCGCGCGGGGCCAGTCCGCGAGATGAGCGTCGCCGCAATAGGGGGCAGCAGACTTCTGGACCAGATCACCTGCAAAGAGAACCGAACTTCCGGGCACCCAGACGACAAGGTCGCCCATAGTGTGACCGCGGCCGAGATGCATCAACCGGACGTCCATGCCCCCGAGATCGATGGTCATGGAGGAGGCAATGGTCATGCTGGGGGCGATACCTGTCGTCTCACCCGCCAGCCCCTCAAACAGGACCGGATTGAGTTCGCGCGAAACCCGGATTTCCTCCCGGCTCCTTGTGTCCATCATTCGGCGGGTGAGATCTGATGCGATGATTTCACCCGGTTCGAACGCGGACGCGCCAAGCACGCTGGCAGCATGGAAATGCGTCAGTACCACCTGCTTGACGGGTTTGTCCGTAAGCTCTCGCACCTTCGCCAGCACTTTTTCCGCCAGAGCCGGCGTTGCCTGGCCATCGACGATCAGAACGCCCCTGTCGCCGATGATCACGCCGGTGTTGGTGCAACCGTCGGCACTGTAGGCATAACAGCCCCGCCCGAGTTCCTCGAACCGCTCGTTTTCGCCCGGCACCGTTTCGGACCTGTTTTTCATATCCATCATTGCGGCCTCGCTTTCCCGCCGGCTGCCAATCCCATTCCGGTATTCCGGCACCCGGCCAAACGCCTTTTCCTGTTGAGTGCAGCGTCTCAGTTTCCAGTCCTGATTCGCAAATTTCCGCTGCTGAAATTCTTAACTATTCCTTTCTTATCAACAGATAGGTCCGTTCAATTCGCGACTTTTCGACTATGAACACTCAAGCTCTCCGCCAATCTTGCTTGCTCCGGCTCAAAACTTGCGAAGCAGCCCGGGTTGTCTTTCCCGAAAATTCCATTTGGCTATACTTGCTAGTCGCAGAACATGGCCGTAACACGGCAGCATTCACCTGGACGAAAGACGAGGAAAATGAAACATGCGGGGAAGCTTTCAAGACATGTCTGATGAACCCGTGCCCTCAATTCCGCGTCCGGCCAATCAGGAGACCGGCGGGCCGGTTCTGCAACTGAGCAGGTTCCTGCCCTATCAGCTCAATCATCTCGCGGAGGCCGTCAGCCACTCGTTCTCGAAAATCTATGCGGACCAATATGGTATCGGCATTCCCGAATGGCGGGTCCTGGCCACGCTTGGCGAGTACCGCGCCATGACCGCACGCGACATCGGCCAGGCAACTTCCATGCACAAGACCAAGGTCAGCCGTGCGGTCGCCGCGCTGGAAAAGCGCGGGTTGATCGTGCGGATCAAGAACCCGGACGACCAGCGGGAACAGATGCTTGAGCTGAGCGCGAAGGGAAGCACCATGTATGAGGACATCGTCCCCCAGGCGCTTGCTTATTCGGCCGAGTTGCAGGCATCCTTGAGCGCGGAACAGCAGGCGCTGCTCGACGAGATTTTTACCCGTCTCCACAAGGCCGCCTGCCGGCACCACGTTGACTGATCAAACCTGTTGCCGGAACAGGGACAGCGTCCAGCATCGTTAACCGAACGTGAGCGCTTTTGTTGCTATTGATTGATGGAGCAACAATAGAAACGGGAACGGCCGGTGCGGCGAGAAGCTTTCACGCTGTGGGGATGGGCATGAGACTTTGCAGAAACGCCAGGTCTGTTCGATTCGCACAGGCGCTCGCGGCCGCTGCGGCCCTCGTCCTGTCTGCAAACCTGTCTCACGCCGCCAGTTGCGCCAGCCTGAAGACCGAATTGCAACGGCTTGAATCGGCGGGTGGTTCCCAATCCCCGGCGGCTCAAAAGTGGGCAAAGGCTCAAAAGCAGCAGCAGAAGTCGATTTCCGCGGCGGAACGGGATGCGAACTATTTCGGCTGCACCGGTGCGAATACCGCCAAATGCCAGAGCCTCAACACCAAACTCAAGCGCATGAAAGCGAACCTTGCCGCAATCGAGCGCCAATTGGCCAAATCCGGCGGTGGTTCGTCACGAAACAAAAAACGCCTGCAACAGGTCAAGGCCTCGCTCGCGCGCCAGAACTGCGATGCACCCGCGCAGACCCGGCAGGCCGCCGGCGGGCAGACAGGCGACAGCCAGCCGCAGTCGCTGTTTTCACGCCTCTTCGGCGCACGCAGCCGTCAGGACGTCGAGCCGGTTTCCGCCAGGACCGGTGACCGCGAAATAGCGGCCGTCAGATCGCGGACGGCGAACGGTGCCCCGACGGTTTACCTGCCATCGGGCGGAACTTTCCGGACACTCTGCGTACGCACTTGCGACGGCTATTTCTTCCCGCTCAGTTTCAAGACCGGCAAGAACAGCTTCGCCTATGACGCCTCAAGATGCTCTGAAATCTGTCCGGCGGCTGAAACAGAGCTTTACGTCTACCGCAATCCGGGTGGCGACCCGTCCCAGATGATCTCACTTGCCGGAGCGCTCTATTCCGAACAGCCCTTCGCCTTCCGCTACAAGAGCGAATATGTCGAAGGGTGTGGTTGCCGCGAGACCCGGCAGTCCAAAATGCGTTCGTCCTGGCGGGAACTGACCAAAGGGTCTTCCGACCGGGTCTTCTTTTCCGATATCAGCGCCGGTCTTCCGAGGCGAACCTTGCGGCCGAGCCTTGGCGGGACCTTCGAGGAAAGCGGCGAAACACCGTCACCGATGACCCGGCCGCCGCTTTCTCCGGCGCAATTGCCGCCTCACGAGGACCCGGATACACGCTTCAACCTGCAGATGGGCTTCAACGTCGCAGCCCCCCTTGCCGAAGTCGTGAAGCGCCTCAAGAAGGAAAACCCGGTCCAGAACGACCTGCTGTCGGCAAAGGATGGCCTGCCGCTTCTGTCGCTTCGCAGTACTGAAGGAGCAGCGGCGGAAAGCACAGCCGCCGCCTCGCCCGTCTTCAGGAAGGAGGACGACGGCTTTCGTCCCGCACCTGACCAGAAGGCTCCTGTCAGGGTAGTCGGTCCAGAATATTTTGTCGCCCAATAAGCGGCAGCAGTTCCTTCATGTCCGGGCCGTGGTCCATGCCGGTCAGCACACGCCGTAGCGGCATGAACAGTCCCCTGCCCTTACGGCCTGTTTCCGCTTTCAAGGCAGATGTCCAGGCGCCCCAGGTCTCGACCGTCACATCACCGTCCGGCAACAGGGCCTTTGCCCTTGCGACATAGTCCCTGTCCTCGTCCTCGATCCGGCTTTCGACGGGACCGGTCACGGCCTTCCAGTAACTGAGCGCCTCGGCGACGGTTCCGCAGTTGCCGCGCACCGCCAGCCAGAATGCTTCCGTACCGGAAATCCCGAGCTCTGCCAGCCTGTCCCTGACCGCCTCGAACGGCAGGTCATGAACCAGTTTGGCATTGAGGGTCTTCAGTTCCTCCGGATCGAATTTGGCGGCCGATCTTGACACACTGGCCAGATCGAACTTCTCCACCAGCGCATCCATGGTCTGAACCGGTTCTACCGCCTGGCTTGTCCCGGTCAACACCGCAAGCGAGGCCACCGCCATCGGCTCCAGGCCTTCTTCCCTGAGCGATCCGATGGACAGCGCGCCCTTGCGTTTGGATAGCCCTTCGCCGTCCACGGTGGTCAGCAGGTTATGATGACCGAAAACCGGTGGTTCCGCACCCAGCGCCCTGAAGATCGCGATCTGGACGCCTGTGTTCGAGACATGGTCCTCGCCGCGGATGATATGGCTGACCCCCATGTCGACGTCGTCGACGATCGAAGTGAACGTATAAAGACAAGTGCCGTCGGCGCGGATCAGCACCGGATCGGACAGCGATGCCAGGTCGATGGACTGGTCGCCGCGGCACAGGTCGTTCCAACTCACATCCGTCCGCCTGGTCTGAAACGGATCACCGTCATGATTGGGCAGCAGGAAGCGCCAATGCGGCTTGCGGCCCTCGGCCTCGAACGCTGCCTTCTGCTCGTCCGTCAGCTTGAGGCCTGCACGGTCATAGACCGGCGGGCGGCCAAGCGCGCGCTGGCGCGAGCGGCGGCGCTCCAGTTCGTCCGGGGTCTCGTAGCAGGCATAGAGCAGGCCCGCATCCTTCAGCTTCTGCGCGGCGGCGGCATAGCTGTCGACGCGTTCCGATTGCCGCTCGATCCGGTCCGGCTCCATTCCCAGCCAGCGCAGGTCCTTTTCGATGGACTCGACATATTCCTGTTTCGAGCGTTCCAGGTCGGTGTCGTCGAAACGCAGGATGAATGTGCCGCCCATCTTCCTGGCAAAGAGCCAGTTGTAGAGGGCGGGACGGCTGTTGCCGATATGGATGTGGCCGGTCGGCGACGGCGCAAAACGAACAGTGACGGTCATGGCGATGAGTTAGCCGGGCACGCCCCCGACGGCAAGTCCTAACCGTCGCCGGTCTTCAGATTATTGAGCTGAACGATAGGCACGGGCGACCAGTGCCAGGAGGACGCAGTAGATGAGGCAGTAAAGCCCCATGGTGCTGACTTGCAGGTCGAAGGCGACGCCCCGGTCGATCAGCCAGCCGACAAGACCGGGGCCGGCGGCGGAGGCGAAGACCATGAAGGCAAAGGCGACCGACCTGATCGCCCCCATGTGGCGGGTGCCGTAGACCTCTGGCCAGAAGGCGCCGACCAGCGTGCCGTTGAAGCCGTTGGAAATGCCGACGAGTGCCATGAAGACAAACGCCGAGGCAGGGGCATGAAGACCCGCGAGAACGAAGCAGGCAAGCGTCAGGGGCAACAAAGTGAAGGGCAACAGGCGCCGGGCGGAAAACCGGTCGATCAGCGGCCCCGCAACGAGCGAGGCGCAGACGACACCTGCCGCCATCAGCAAAAAGGCACTGGCAAACAGTTCCAGTGTCCAGCCGCGCAGCTCCACCAGATAGACCTGATGAAAGAAAATCGCCGTGCCGATGAAGGCCGGCGCGTTGACCCCAAGGTTGACCAGCCAGAAACGCGGATCGCGGAGCGCTTCCGCCCGGGTCCATTGGCGTCCCTCGGTCTTGGCCGCCGCCACCTCCGCCTGGCTCGGAACGCGATCCCTTGCCAGCAACGTCAAGAGGACCGGCAGCGCCATCAGCATGAGAACCAGAGCGGAGACCACCCAGGCGCCGCGCCAGCCGAAGGCACTGTTGAGAGCAACGAAGCAGAGCGGAAACAGCGCCTCGGCGGTGGGGAAGCCAAGCATGGCGATGGACATGGCGCGCCCACGCTGGGCAGAGAACCAGCGGCCCGCCGCCGTCAGCGAGGTGTGGGTCATCATGCCCTGCCCGCACAGGCGCAGACCATAAAAGGCCAGCGCGACCGCCCAGACGGAAAAGGTTCCCGCCATGGCGAGACAGAACAGCGCCAGCCCGGCAATGACGACCGCCGCAATCCAGCGTACCGGGAAATGATCGAGACTCCGGCCGACGTAGGGCAGCGTCAGCGCGCTGCCGAGCGTTGCCAGCATGTAAAGCAGGCCGAGGTCGCCATGACTGAGGCCGAACTCGGCCCTGATATCCCCCCCGGAAAGGGAAATGAAGAACGTCTGGCCAAACCCTGAGAAGACCGCGAGCAGATAGCTGGCAGTGAGCCAGCGCGCGTTCTCGCGCAGGAAGGAGAAATAGGTCATGAGGCCCGCTGAGGAGGCAGTTCCGGCGAAGGGTCCTCTCAGGAACGGTCCCGGAACCGGTTGGTGATGGGATACCGGCGGTCCTTGCCGAAATTCCGTTCGGTGATTTTCACGCCGGGAGGCGCCTGCCGGCGCTTGTATTCGGCGATGTAAAGAAGATGTTCAATCCGGTGGATCAACGCCCTGTCATGGCCGCGCTTCTCAATGTCGCCAACCGACATTTCCTCCTCGACCAGGCACCGCAGAATGTCGTCGAGCACGTCATAAGGCGGCAGCGAATCCTGATCGGTCTGATTTTCGCGCAGTTCGGCGGTCGGAACCTTGGTGATGATGTTGGACGGGATCACCTCTCCGGCCGGGCCGAGCAGGCCTTCCGGCCTGTTGGCATTGCGCCATTCGGCCAGGTGATAGACCTGGGTCTTGTAGAGATCCTTGATCGGATTGTAGCCGCCGTTCATGTCGCCATAGAGCGTCGCATAGCCGACCGACATTTCCGACTTGTTGCCCGTGGTGACGACCATGTAGCCGAACTTGTTGGAAACGGCCATCAGGATGACACCACGCGCGCGCGACTGGAGGTTTTCCTCGGTCGTGTCTTCCGCCGTGTCTGCAAACAGTTCACTCAGGACACTGCGAAACCCTTCGACAGGCTCGGCGATCGGAACCGTGTCGTAGCGAATGCCGAGCGCGGCGGCGCAATTGGCAGCGTCCCTGATGCTTTCCTCGGACGTATAGCGGTAGGGCAGCATGATCGCGTG
>NZ_JBNKYW010000273.1:0-15159 GCF_050301095.1 Roseibium sp. | reverse complement strand
GCAGCGTGTTGTAGACCGTGGCGAGCGACACGGGCACATCGGCAGCCACCGCTTCCTCGTGCAGGAGTTCGGCGGACACATGCCGGTCGCCTTTGGAATAGAGCAATTCGGCGAGTGAGACACGTTGACGCGTGGGGCGCAGACCCGCGGTCCGCAGCATGTCGGTCACATCCTTACCGGCCGTTGCGATTGCCATATGCGTCGTCATTCCACCTTGATCCAAGTCTGGTTTCGCGTGTCTCACCGGCATTCGAACGTGTTCATGCCGCCGTATCCCGCGGCAGTCGGCAGGATATCGGCCTATATCTGCCATTTCTTGCCCCCAGGATGCAAGTTTTAAACGCAGCGGGGAATTTGGACCGGCTCCGCCACCCGGGCCTCAAATTGTCGCAAAACTTTCAAATACAGCCGAAATGCCAGCAACTTCGAGCAAGTGACATCTTTCGGTCATGGTTCCCCTGTGTTACGAAGACGCCACAAACGAACGAGAAAACAGACTTGTTTCGCCTCTTGGCGAGACGGGAAAAACAAACGGACCTTGAATGACCGAGCGCCGCTCCAGCTACGACTATGAAGCTCTCCTCGCCTGCGGCCGCGGCGAGCTTTTCGGCCCTGGCAATGCCCAGTTGCCCCTGCCTCCGATGCTGATGTTCGACCGGATCACGGAAATTTCCGAAACCGGCGGAGAATACGACAAGGGCTATGCCCGTGCCGAATTCGATATCAAACCGGACCTCTGGTTCTTCCCCTGCCACTTCCAGGGCAACCCGGTGATGCCTGGCTGCCTGGGCCTTGACGCCATGTGGCAGCTGACCGGCTTCTTCCTCGGCTGGCTTGGCCTGGAAGGCAAGGGCATGGCGCTGTCCACCGGCGAAATCAAGTTCAAGGGCATGGTCACACCGGACGTGAAGCTGGTTGAATACGGCGTTGACTTCAAACGGATCATGAAAGGCCGGCTGGTGCTCGGCATTGCCGACGGCTGGCTGAAAGCCGACGGCGAGCAGATCTACAAGGCAACCGACTTGCGCGTCGGTCTGGCGAAGACCTGACGCTTTTATCGGAAGTACGCAATTCAAGGCCGGCGTTTCTTTTTTCTGGAAGCGCCGGTTTGTGCATTATCTATGATGAGGCAAACCACCGCCCAAGGGTGTCTTGCCCAGCCTGAATGAAAAACAGGAGACCGCAATGAGACGCGTTGTCGTCACCGGTATCGGAATCGTGTCGTCCATCGGATCGAACGCACAAGAAGTGCTCGCCAGCCTGAGGGAAGGCAAATCCGGGATCAGCTTTGCTCCCGACTATGCGGAACACGGTTTCCGGAGCCAGGTTCACGGAATGCCCAATGTCGACATTCCTTCCCTGATCGACAAGCGCCAGCTGCGCTTCATGGGCGACGGCGCGGCCTATAACTACATCGCCATGCAGCAGGCGATCGCCGACAGCGGGCTGGAGGAAAATGACGTTTCCAACACCCGTACCGGCCTGATCATGGGCTCCGGCGGTCCGTCCACGAAGAACCTGTTCCAGGCACACCAGATCGTTCTGGAAAAGGGCTCGCCGAAGCGCATGGGTCCGTTCATGGTGACCCGCGGCATGAGCTCCACCAACTCCGCCTGCCTTGCGACGCCGTTCAAGATCAAGGGCATCAACTATTCCATCACCTCGGCCTGCTCGACCTCCGCGCACTGCATTGGCGCTGCGACCGAACAGATCCAGTTCGGCAAGCAGGACGTGATGTTTGCCGGCGGTGGCGAGGAACTCGACTGGACCCTGTCGTGCCTCTTCGACGCCATGGGCGCCATGTCCTCCAAATACAACGACACCCCCGAGACCGCGGCGCGCGCCTATGACGCGACCCGTGACGGTTTTGTCATCGCCGGCGGCGGCGGCGTGGTGGTTCTGGAAGAACTGGAACACGCCAAGGCCCGCGGCGCCAAGATCTATGCGGAAGTGACCGGCTATGCCGCCAACTCCGACGGCTACGACATGGTGGCTCCTTCCGGCGAAGGCGGCGAACGCTGCATGCGCCTGGCCATCGAGACGCTGGGAGACCGCAAGGTCGATTACATCAACACCCACGGCACTTCCACGCCGGTCGGCGATGTCGGCGAAATCGAGGCCATCCGCCGCGTCTTCGGTGAAAACCAGCCGCCGGCCTCCTCCACCAAGTCGCTCACCGGCCACAGCCTGGGCGCGACCGGCGTGCAGGAAGCCATCTACTGCCTGCTCATGCTGCAGAACGACTTCATCACGGCATCCGCCAACATCACCGAACTCGATCCGGCCCTGAAGCCGGAAGAGATCGTCACCGAGCGTGTTGACAATGCCGGTCTCGATACCGTGCTCTCCAACAGCTTCGGTTTCGGCGGCACCAATGCATCCCTCGCACTGTCGCGCTACCACGGCTGAGGAGTTTTAAATGTCTGAATTGATGAAGGGCAAACGCGGCCTGATCATGGGCGTTGCCAATGATCATTCGATTGCGTGGGGCATTGCAAAAACCCTGGCCGATCATGGCGCGGAACTGGCGTTTACCTATCAGGGCGAAGCTTTCGGCCGGCGCACCAAGCCACTGGCGGAATCCGTCGGGTCCAATCTTCTGCTGCCGTGCGACGTTGAAGACATCTCATCCGTCGACAGCGTCTTCAGCACGCTGAAGGAAGAGTGGGGCAGCATCGACTTCCTGGTCCATGCGATCGCCTTTTCCGACAAGTCGGAACTGCGCGGCAAATATGCCGACACGACGCGGGAAAACTTCACCCGCACCATGCTGATCTCATGCTTCTCCTTCACCGAGATCGCCAAGCGCGCCGCCGAACTGATGCCGAACGGCGGTTCCCTGGTGACGCTGACCTACGGCGGCTCCACGAAGGTCATGCCGAACTACAACGTCATGGGCGTCGCCAAGGCGGCGCTGGAATCCTCCGTCCGCTACCTTGCGGTCGACTACGGCGAGCAGAACATCCGCGTCAATGCGATCTCCGCCGGTCCGGTGCGCACACTGGCAGGGTCGGGCGTCTCCGACGCGCGCCTGATGTTCAACTTCCAGAAGCGCAATTCGCCGCTGTGCCGGACGGTATCCCTGGACGAGATCGGCGGAACCGGCCTTTATCTCCTGTCGGATCTTTCCGGCGGCGTCACCGGCGAAGTGCATTTCGTCGACAGCGGCTACAACATCATGTCGATGCCGCGCCTGGAAGAACTGAAGGTACAGGAAGTCAAGGCCGACTGAGACCTTTCGGATTGTCTTGAAATCGAAAAGGCGGCCGGTTGGCCGCCTTTTTTTATTGGGGAATTCCACTTGGCTGGTCCTCATCCTGAGGTAGCGCGGAGCGCTGTCCCGATGGATGGGCGGCAGACTCCAAACAAGCGTCCCATCCTTCGGAACGGACCTCACGGTCCTCCTCAGGATGAGAGTATTCGTTGATTCATCTGAATGGCGCAGTTTGCGGATCCTGCTTGCCGGATCGTCGCAATATCCGGATCAATCATCGATCAGCTCGTCCGGGTACACTCCGAAGAGGCGAGTCTGGTCGAGCCAGCCTTCGTAATTCTCGCCGCTGACCCTGCACCAGCCGCCGGCGCATTCGGAGACGGTTGTCAGGACAAAGGGATCGAGTTCCGCGACAATATCCGCATCCGAGCGGGAACGGGCCCGCAGCGGTGTGCGGTCGCTCTTCTCCCAGGGCGTGACCAGTGCGGTGCGCCGGCCGGACAGCAGCGAGCGGAACACCCAGCCCTGCTTGCCCTCCCAGTCCCGGATCTGGCGCCAGTTTTCGAATTCGTTGATGATTTCAACGGGAAGCCCGGTGTGAACGAATGTCCAGGCGATGTTATATTCCCGCGAGGGACCGACCCGCACGTTCACCCGGTCGGACTTCAGGCTGACGAAGCGCGGCAACGGAAGCCCGCTTTCCCCGACCGACGACCCTTGCGCCATTGCCGGTACCAACGTACCGCCCGTAGCCGCCAGGAGCACGGCCGAACCCAGAAGGAGACCGGCGAAAAAACGGGTGTAAAGGCGGGTGCCTGGAATCGAACGTGCCATATTGTCCAGTTGTCCAACTGTTATTGACGGTTAACTTGGGGCAAACCTTTATCGAAAAACCGGCGCGAAAACCAGCGGGCCGGTTTGACCGGTTCGCAATGTGCGGCGATTGAAACCGATCCCTTGTTTCTGGTCCCTTGTTTCTGGCGGACCATCTGGTAAGGAATGAGTGTGGTCTCTTCCGCTCGCGCAACGCGCAGCGTCAAGGTGAATCCGTTGGGGTTAACAAAGCCTCAACGTAGCGCGAAAGGCAGTTGGTATGGCGAAAAAGAAGCCTGTCGTCGTCGTGACCCGGAAACTTCCGGATGTCGTCGAAACAAGGATGCGCGAACTTTTCGAAACGCGTCTGAATGAGCATGACAGGCCTTTTAGCCAGGCGGAACTTGTGGAAGCCGTCCGCACGGCCGATGTGCTTGTGCCCACGGTGACCGACAGGATCGATTCGTCCGTCCTGTCCCAGGCAGGCGAGAACCTGAAGCTGATCGCCAATTTCGGCAATGGTGTCGACAACATCGATGTGGTCACCGCCAACAACCGCGGCATCAACGTGACCAACACACCGGGCGTGCTGACCGAAGATACAGCGGACATGACCATGGCGCTGATGCTGGCGGTGCCGCGGCGTCTTGCCTCAGGCATCAAGGCGCTGGAAGAGGGCAACTGGGCCGGCTGGTCGCCGACCTGGATGCTGGGCCACCGGATCTGGGGCAAGCGGCTTGGCATCATCGGCATGGGCCGCATCGGCCAGGCCGTCGCCCGCCGGGCGAAGGCTTTCGGCATGTCGATCCATTACCACAACCGCCGCCGGGTTTCCGAAGGCGTCGAGGAAGAGCTGGAGGCGACCTACTGGGAAAGCCTCGACCAGATGCTGGCGCGCATGGACGTTGTTTCCGTCCACTGCCCGCACACGCCCGCTACCTTCCATCTCCTGTCCGCCCGGCGCCTGAAGCTGATGAAGAAGGACGCCTACATCGTCAACACCGCCCGCGGCGAAGTGATCGACGAGAACGCCCTGATCCGCTTGCTTGAGGCCGGAGAACTTGCCGGAGCCGGCCTTGACGTGTTCGAACACGAACCGGCGGTCAATCCGAAGCTGGCAAACATGGACAACGTCCTGCTGCTGCCGCATATGGGTTCGGCAACCATCGAAGGCCGTATCGAGATGGGCGAGAAGGTCATCATCAACATCAAGACCTTCATGGACGGCCACCGCCCGCCCGACCGCGTGCTGCCGTCGATGCTCTGACGAGATCAGTTTTCGCTTAACAAGCCGGAGATCCGTCTCCGGCAGCCGGAAAATGAAATCGGAAACGGGTCGGATGGCCCGTCAGCCGCCGTATTTTCCCCAGATCGCATTCTCGCCCATGCCTTCGATGAAGGCCTTGTGCGCTTCCAGTTCGTTGCCCTGGAGAAGAGGTGCGAGCGGATTGGGGCGTTTTCTTGCATTGAAGGTGCCGAGTTCGCCGGGGGCCGTGGACTGGCCACCGGAAGACATTTCTTCTTCTTCCGGCACCAGGCCGAGGGCTGTCTGGCGGCCGCCGATCAGTTCCAGATAGACTTCCGCCAGGATTTCCGCATCGAGAAGCGCGCCGTGTTTGACGCGCTTGGAATTGTCGATGCCATAACGCGAGCAGAGCGCGTCGAGAGAATTCGGGCCGGTCGGGTGCTTGCGGCGGGCAATCTCCAGCGTGTCGAGGACCTGCGTGTTCGGAATGGTGCGCCGTCCGGCCCGCTTCAATTCCTCATTGATGAAGCCCATGTCGAAAGCCGCGTTGTGGATCACCAGCGTGGCATCGCCGACAAATTCCAGAAACTCGTCGGCGACATGCTCGAACAAGGGCTTGTCGGACAGGAATTCGGCCGAAAGACCGTGCACCCGGAAGGCTTCCTCCGGCATGTCGCGCTGCGGATTGATGTAGACATGATAGGAATTGCCGGTCGCGATGTGGTTGATCAGCTCCACACCACCGATTTCCACCAGCCGGTCGCCGCCGCGCGGGTTCAGACCGGTGGTTTCCGTATCGAAGGAAATTTCGCGCATCTTCTTAGCCTTTTGCCTTTGAATTCACTGTGCAGGTTGACCGCAACGGCGCAAGGCCGCACGCTGTTTTTCCCCGGTCTTCAGCTAAACAGCCAATCCTGACCGAACGGGCCCGGACCCGGCGGGGCAGGAATGGCAAGGAGCCTGTGATGCGAATTCCGATCCAACTCGCCATGGCCACCCTGATCGCCACCACTGCCAGCCAAGTTGGTGCTGCTGGTGTCGAAACCCATGAAGGTCTCTGTTCCATTCTGGCGGGAAACAGCCTGACGGTGCAAAACTGCAGGATCGAGGTGAGTGCAAATGCCTTTTCTGCGACCTATGTGCTGGTGTGGCCGGACGGCGGCAAGACGACCATCCGGCTCAGCGACGAGGGCGACACGGTCAATGAGCAGCCCGCAAGGGAGGTGCCGGTGCCTGCCGATATCGAGGCCGGTTCCGAATGTTTCGAAACCGAGGCTACCCGGGACATCTACTGTTCAAAAATAGCGGGAACTCAATAGCTTATCCGCAAGAAGCCAGCGCTTTCAGAATGGCTTTAACCGACCGTCTTGCCGACTCCATTCCCAGGCCCGTATCGATCAGGAAATGCGCGCGGCGGCGTTTTTCCGCGTCCGGCATCTGTTTGCTTAAGATGGACTGAAACCGTTCCCCGCTCATGCCGGGCCGGGCAAGCACGCGCGCGCGCTGGATATCCGCGTCTGCGGTGACCACCACGATGGCGTCCACGCGGTCATGGCCGCTTGTCTCGAAAAGCAGCGGAATGTCCAGCATGACGATCCGACGGTGGCCGGATCGCGCGCGTTCCAGGAACGCCTGCTCCTCCTCGCGCACGAGCGGGTGCACGATGGCTTCGAGTTTCTTCATGGCTTCCGGCTTGCCGAGCACATGAGGCGAGAGCAGGGTGCGGTCGACCTTGCCGTCAACGACGGTTCCGGGAAAGGCCGCCTCGATCAGCGGGGCGGCGCGGCCGGCATAGAGCACATGCACCGTGGCATCGGCGTCATGCACCGGAACGCCTTCTTCGGCGAACATTTTGGCGGTGGTCGACTTGCCCATGCCGATGGAGCCGGTGAGGCCGATGCGGATCACGAGGCCGCTCCGAGATCCTTCAGGACCAAGGCCCGAAGATCGTCATCAACCTCTGGCCGGACCCCGAACCAGCGCTCGAAACCGGGCACGGCCTGATGAAGCAGCATGCCGAGGCCATCGACCGTAGGATTGCCCCTGGCACTCGCCTGTTTGAGCAGATCCGTTTCGAGCGGCACGTAGACGGCATCGGTGACCAGCGCGGTTTTGGACAGTTCCGAGAGGTCGATTTCCAGGAGCGGTTTGCCGGTCATGCCAAGTGCCGTGGTGTTGACAAGAAGATCCGCTTTTCCAAGCAACTTCCCCAGGTTATCCCAACCATGAGCGCTCGTTCTGGAACCAAATTCATCGACAATTTTCTGCGCTTTTTCGACAGTCCGGTTGACGATATGCACATGTGTGAATTTCCGGGCAAGAAGCGCGAAGACAATCGCCCGGGCCGCGCCGCCCGCCCCCAAAACGACTGCTGTTCCGGGTCTGGCATCCCAACCTGGAGCGCCTTGATCCAGATTGCCGAGAAAGCCTTCCCAATCCGTATTCGCGCCGCACAGCCGGCCGTCCTCGTCCAGCCAGATGGTATTGGCCGCGCCCATGGTCCGGGCGGCTTCGTCCAGTTGGTCGCAGGCCACTGCCGCCGTTTCCTTGTGTGGCACGGTGACATTCGCACCGGTCAGGCCGGAGGCAGCAAAATTCCGGTAGAAGGCCTGCGCTTCCTCCGGAGCAACGTCCACCCGGCCATAGTCCCCGTCGATGCCATGCTTTTTCAGCCAATAACCGTGAACGAGCGGCGATCTGGAATGCGCGACCGGGTGACCGGTGATCGCGGCCTTTTTCGGTGTTTCGCTCATGCTTCGATCACTCCAAGGGACCGCAATTCACCCAGCAGCGGCAGCAGGGGCAGGCCCAGAATGGTGAAATAGTCGCCGTCGATCCGTTCGAAGAGCTGAACGCCGATGTTTTCCAGCTGATAGGCGCCGACGCTCGAGAGCACGGCATCACCGGCGGCAGCCAGATAATGGCCGACGAATTGCGGCGAGAGGTCGCGCATGGTCAGGCGGGCGGTGGAGACATGACGCCAGAAGGCTTCGCCGTCCCTTGAAATCACTACACTGGAATGAAGTTCGTGGGTTTTTCCCGAAAAGGCCAGAAGCTGGCGCCGGGCGGCTTCCATGTCTTCCGGTTTGGTGCGCCGTTCGCCCTCGAAGGCAAGCACCTGGTCGGCCCCAATGACGAGATCGCCGGGGCGGCGGGTGCTGACATCGTTGGCCTTTGCCTCCGCCAGTACGCTCGCCAGATCTTCTGGCGGAAAACCGGCTTCCAGCAGCGGGGCTTCCACCGCACGTTCATCGACGTCGGCCGGATCGACCTCGAATTCGAGCCCGGCGTTTTTCAAAAGCTCGGCACGGATCCTGCTGCCGCTCGCCAATACAAGTGCCATCAATACCTCCTGAGTGATCTTCCCAGAGTCAGCTTTTCGACCCGCTTTCCCGCCTGTACTGGTGATCCTTGAAAAGGGTCAGAATTTCGGCGGCCGTTTCCTCCACGGAGCGGCGGGACACATCGATCAGTGGCCAGCCGTGCTCCGTGCACAGCCGGCGCGTCATGTTGATTTCCTGGGAAATTTCCTTCCGGTCGACATAAGTGTCGTTATAGCCGTCCGAATTCAGGGACAAGACCCGGTTCCGGCGGATCTGGTGAATGCGTTCCACGGAAGCGATCAGGCCGACAATCATCGGTCCCTTCAGTTTCTTGACGTGATCGGGCAGCGTGATGCCGGGCACCAGCGGCACATTGGCCGCCTTGATGCCACGGTTCGCCAGATAGATGCAGGTGGGCGTCTTTGAGGTCCGGGAAATGCCGATCAGCACGATATCCGCCGACTCCAGATCGTCCCAGATCTGCCCGTCATCATGTATCATGGTGTAGTTGAGCGCTTCCATGCGGCGGAAATACTCCGCATCCAGTTCGTGCTGGCCGCCGACCCGGTGGGTTTGCGTCACATTCAGATAGGACTGGAACACCGCGAAGACCGGATCCAGGATGTTGACAAAGGGAACGCCGAGTTCCCGGCACTTCTGTTCCAGTCGGCCGGCGATGTCCTCGTCGACCAGCGTATAGAGAACGATGCCTGGCGCCTTCTCGATTTCGCTGATGACCCGGTCGAGCTGCTTCTGGGAGCGCACGAGCGGGTAGACGTGCTCGATTTCCTGGACGTTTTCATATTGAACCGTTGCCGCACGGGCCACCGTCATCAGGGTTTCGCCGGTGGAGTCGGACACAAGGTGCAGATGGAAATAGTGTCTCGACTTGTTCACGCTGTCATCCCCAGGGCTGTTGATGAATTGGGAGTCTTTCCCCGTGCACCCTGCCTAGCACGAAGTTTATGCCCGCTCAGCATGATTTATTAACATTGCTTGATCGCGCGCAAAGCGGCGCCGAAACGGTTGTTGATGATTGTGGATTCACAAGACGGCTGTGACATATCGACAGATTGTCCACCAGAGCCCAATTTCTTAACGAAAGGTAAACGAGCGGACAAGTGATTGTAAAAACGCATGTAATCCTGTTATCGACTCCTGGGGAGGAATTCCGCTTAACAAGTGGCCGGATTTTTCCCGCCAAGAAATTCGGGCGGATGGATTGTGGACAGAAAATGATCCCGGTAATCCACGCACAAATAGAAAAAACAGATTCAAATAAAGAATCTTATTTGATTTGAAATGTGGGAAAGGCGCTACCTCATGAAATCCCAAGACAGAGCCGTTATGCGGGTCCTCTCAGGAGAAAAGCTTTGGCCGCCTCCCATCTGGATGATGCGTCAGGCGGGACGCTACCTTCCCGAATACCGGGAGGTCCGTGCCAAGGCCTCGAGCTTCCTGGAGTTCTGCTATTCTCCGGATCTTGCAACCGAGGTCACACTCCAGCCGATCCGCCGTTATGGTTTTGATGCGAGCATTCTGTTTTCCGACATCTTCGTTGTTCCTGACGCAATCGGATATCCGGTTCGTTTTGAAGAAGGACGTGGTCCGGTTCTGGAACCTCTTTCTTCCGATCTCATCGATCGTCTGGAACAGGATCGTGCCGAGGATCACCTCAAACCGGTCATAGAGACGGTTTCACGCCTTCGAGCGGAGCTGCCCGCTGAAACAACACTGCTTGGCTTCTGTGGCGCTCCCTGGACTGTTGCGTGCTATTCCGTCGCCGGGCACACCACCCAGGACCAGATCGCCGCGCGGGTGGGGGCCTATCGCGATCCCGATCTGATGCAGCGCTTCATCGACGAGCTGGTGACGGCCTCGATCCGCTACCTGATCCGTCAGCTTGATGCGGGTGCGGATGCGCTTCAGATCTTCGACACCTGGGCCGGCGTTCTGGATGATGCCGGTTTCAGACGCTGGTCCATCGAGCCGACCCGCCGGATCGTCGACGGCGTCAGGGCCGCGCGGCCCGGCGCGAAGATCATCGGTTTCCCGAAAGCCTCTTCCGCCCGCATGGCAGCCTTTATCGAGGGCACGGGCGTTGACGCTGTCGGGTTCGACTGGACGGCGCCCGATCATCTGGCGCTGGAGATTCAGAAAAAGGTCCCGATCCAGGGCAATCTCGATCCGATGCGGCTGGTTGCCGGCGGCAAGGCGCTGGAAGACGGCGTGAACCACATCCTGAAGACATTCGACAAGGGCCCGCTGATCTTCAACCTGGGTCACGGTGTGACGCCGGACGCGGATCCGGACAATGTCGCCCGCATGATCGAGCTCGTCAGGAAAGGCTGAGGCGGATGGATCTCTATCTGTGGGTCAAATCCCTGCATGTCATTTCGATCATCGCCTGGATGGCTGGCATGCTCTATCTGCCGCGGCTCTTCGTCTATCACGTCGATGCGGAGATCGGTTCGGTCCAGTCGGAAACCTTCAAAGTGATGGAACGGCGCCTTTTGAAGGCCATCATCAATCCGGCGATGATCGCCGCCTGGGTCTTCGGACTCTGGATGGCCTATGAGCTGGAGGCCTGGAGGGACGGATGGTTTCACGCCAAGTTCGCGCTGGTGTTCATCCTGTCCGGGGTTCATGGCTATTTCAGCAGGCTGGTGAAGACCTTCGCCAGGGACGAAAACAAACGGCCAGCCCGGTTCTACCGCATGCTGAACGAGGTTCCGACCGTTCTGATGATCGGCATCGTGATCCTGGTGATCGGCAAACCGTTCTGACCGGATAAGGGAAATTACGTATAGGCAGCCTGGGAAATCCGGCTGCCTTTTTCATGCCCGTTTTCAACGTATAAAAGCCCAAAAAATCCGCAGAATTCCGATCTTGCGATTTGCCGGAAAACAACGTATCTTCCCGCCACTTCCGAACGGTGCTGTGTTCGTTTTCAGTTACACAGCAACACCGTACAATCTGGACACGTCTACACAGTCTCTCAGATACTTTTCGGCCGACCCATCTCATCCGGCACGGAAACGACCTTCCAAACCTTATCTATAACAACACCAAAGAACCCCTATTCGATGCGGGAAATGAAACTCAAAGACCTAAAAGCAAAAACACCGACAGAGCTGCTGCAAACCGCAGAGGAGCTCGAAGTCGAGAACGCAAGCACCATGCGCAAGCAGGAGCTGATGTTCGCCATCCTGAAAAACCTTGCTGCCCAGGATGTGGAGATTATCGGCGAAGGCGTCGTTGAAGTCCTTCAGGACGGCTTCGGCTTCCTCCGGTCTCCGGACGCGAACTATCTGCCGGGCCCGGACGACATCTACGTCTCGCCCTCGCAGATCCGCCGCTTTTCGCTGCGGACAGGGGACACTGTTGAAGGACAGATCCGCAGCCCGAAAGAGGGCGAGCGCTATTTTGCTCTTCTGAAAGTCAACACGATCAATTTCGAAGACCCGGAGAAGGCCCGGCACAAGGTTCACTTCGACAACCTGACGCCGCTGTACCCGGACGAACGTTTCCGGATGGAGATCGAGGATCCGACCATCAAGGATCTCTCCGCCCGGGTCATCGATATCGCGGCACCGCTCGGCAAGGGTCAGCGTGCGCTGATCACCGCACCGCCGCGGACCGGTAAAACCGTCTTCCTGCAGAACATCGCAAGGTCGATCACCAAGAACCATCCGGAATGCTATCTGATCGTTCTCCTGATCGACGAGCGCCCGGAAGAAGTGACCGACATGCAGCGCACCGTGAACGGGGAAGTGGTGTCTTCCACGTTCGACGAGCCGGCAGCCCGTCACGTGCAGGTGGCCGAAATGGTGATCGAAAAGGCCAAGCGCCTGACAGAGCATGGCCGTGACGTTGTCATCCTGCTCGACTCCATCACCCGCCTCGGCCGCGCCTACAACACCGTGGTGCCATCCTCGGGCAAGGTCCTGACCGGTGGTGTCGACGCCAACGCCCTGCAGCGTCCGAAACGCTTCTTCGGTGCGGCGCGTAACATCGAGGAAGGCGGCTCGCTGACGATCATCGCGACGGCCCTGATCGATACCGGCAGCCGCATGGACGAAGTCATCTTCGAAGAGTTCAAGGGCACGGGTAACTCTGAAATCATCCTGGACCGGAAGATTTCCGACAAGCGCGTTTATCCGTCGATCGACATCCAGCGCTCCGGTACCCGCAAGGAAGAGCTTCTGGTTCCGGCCGAGCGTCTCAAGAAGACCTTCGTTCTGCGCCGTATCCTCAATCCGATGGGCACGGTCGACGCGATCGAGTTCCTGCTCGACAAGCTGAAGCAGACCAAGTCCAACGACGAGTTCTTCGACAGCATGAACACCTGATCCCGTCCGGATCGCTGAGCTTGGTCAAAGGCGCAAACCCGGAAGGGGTTTGCGCCTTTAACGTTTTGTTAAGATTTTCCAGCACTTTCACGTTTCACGTGAATCCTGCCTTTTCTTTGATTCGGAACCGAATTCATGAGTGATGCTTTTCTGCTTGAAACGGAACGCCTGTTGTTGCGTCCCTGGAAGGACGAAGACGTCGATCCCTGTGCCGCGCTTTGTGCGGACCCTGACGTGATGCGGTATTTTCCGGAAACCTGGACACGCGACAAATCGGAGTTGCTGATTGAGCGGTGCCGGGAAAAAACAAACACCGATGGCTTCTGCATGGCACCTGTCGAGGACAAGGCGACAGGCGAGTTTCTCGGATTCGTCGGTCTGAACGTGCCGACCTATGCCGCGCCGCTGCCGTTCGATCCGTGTGTCGAAATCGGCTGGCGGATGAAGCGCTCGTCCTGGGGAAAGGGCTATGCCAGCGAGGCAGCGCGGGAGTGGCTTCGATTCGGTTTTGAAACCATTGGCCTTGAAGAGATTGTTGCGTTCACGATCCCGGACAATACTCCCTCCCGAAAGGTTATGGAGCGGATCAGGATGACGCGAGACCTTGAGGGAGACTTCAGGCATCCGAGCATTCCGGAAGAAAGTCCTTTCTCGCTTCACGTCCTGTATCGACTGTCGAAGAGCAACTGGACATCACAGACTGGATGACTTACGTCCGGCTCGAAAGATTCACGTGAAACACGGAGGTCGGATCTTTATCCGCCTTTAGACTGTTTCACGTGAATCCGGATTTTGAATCGGACCCGTATCGAGCACAGAGAAGCGAGACCCCTTGATCCTTGCACCTGTGTCATCTCCGCGAAAGGAGACCCGGGAGACTTCATCAGAAGCACGTCAGCGTGGATTTCATACCGGCTCTGCAGGGTCCTGGGCCGCGGGCGATTCACGTCGCTATTACGGGCAGTTCCGTTGATTCACGTGAAACAAATTCCATTGCCACGGCCACAGAGCTTCATTCGATTCGTCTGCGGAACGGATCGTCGCTGGCTTTCCGTGAACCCCGAGACTTGATAAAGAGGCTGTCCGAACTCTAAGGACCGCCCGGAAGGACCCTCATGGCAGACACGATCTATGCACTTTCCAGTGGGGCGGTGCCTTCTGGTGTGGCGGTCATCCGGGTATCCGGACCACGGACACGGGAGATCGTTGCGTCCTTGGGCGGCCGGGTTCCGGATCCCCGCAAAGCCATGTTGTCCAGGCTCCGGCACCCCCGCACCGGGGACGTGCTGGACGAGGCGGTGGTTCTCTATTTCCAGGGCCCTGCCAGCTTCACCGGAGAAGACGTCGCCGAGTTTCAATGCCATGGCGGAAGGGCTGTGGTCAGCAGCCTGCTGGAAGTGCTGGGGAGCTTTGAAGGCTGCCGTCCGGCCGAGGCAGGGGAGTTCACCCGCCGGGCCTTTGACCGGGGCCGGATGGACCTAACGGAAGTCGAGGGCCTCGCCGACCTGATTGCCGCGGAGACCGAAAGCCAGCGCAAACAGGCCATGAGGCAGATGGGCGGTGCGCTCGGGCAGCTCTATGAGGACTGGCGCAAGCGCCTCATCCACATGCGGGCGATGATCGAGGCGGACTTTGATTTTGCCGATGAAGAGGATGTACCAGGCAGCGTCGCCGAGGAAGTCTGGTCGGAGGCGGTGAAACTTCATGCGGAAATAGCCGACCACCTGGAACGCTCGAAGAGCGGGGAGCGTCTGCGCTCTGGTCTTCAGGTCGTTCTGATGGGCGCACCCAATGCCGGCAAGTCAAGCCTGCTCAATGCCATTGCCGGACGGGATGTGGCTATCGTCACCGAAGAGGCGGGTACGACCCGGGACGTGATCGAGGTTCATCTGGATCTTGGCGGCTATCCCGTGACCCTGGTAGACACGGCGGGCCTGCGCCAGACGGAAGGCATTGTCGAGAGGGAAGGCATCCGGCGGGCGGAAGAACGGGGCCGAGCAGCGGATCTCGTCTTGTGGGCCGTGGAGCCGGATGGGGTGGAACTGGACGATCAAGATGCTGGTCTTCCGGTGGACCTGAGATCTTCGGTGCCGGTCTGGACAGTGCGGACGAAAGCTGATCTTGAGACTCTTCCGGAACAAGACTCCTCCGGAACGATCCTTGATATTGCTTGTTCTACCAAGAAACCGGACGGTATGAACCTGTTGTTCA
>NZ_JBNKYW010000272.1:0-12977 GCF_050301095.1 Roseibium sp. | reverse complement strand
GGCCGCCCGACGCAACGCCGCAGACCAAGGGAAGGATAGAACGGCAATGAGTTTTTGGTGGTTCTGGACCCAGCCGCCGATCGTGGAAGAGGCGCTGGACGAGGACCTGCCGAAGCTGGCCGACATTCACGCCGCCTGTTTTACACACAAGTGGAGCGCGGGAGATCTTGCGCGTATGAAGGCTCAGGACGGCGTGGTGATCCTGGTCGCACGCCGGGCCAGTCCCTACGGCACCAGGGCACCCCTCGGGTTCCTCATCCTGAGGAAGGCCGCCGACGAGGCGGAGGTCATCACCATCGCGGTGCATCCGCGCCAGCGCGGCAGAGGCATCGGCAAGAAGCTGATGGATGCGGGGCTTTTCCGGCTCTACGGCGACCGCTGCGAACAAGTGTTTCTCGAGGTCGATGCCGCGAACGAAGCGGCCCTGCTGCTTTACCGGGGGCTGGGTTTCAAGGAGGTCGGCCAGCGCAAGGGCTATTACAGCGACAGTGGAGGAGACGGCACGGCGCTTGTCATGCGCCTCGATCTTCGCTAAGCGCTGTACCCGAAGGCGGCAACAATCGACAGGTGGCACTTTCATGACCGAAGAACGGCAATCAACGCTGGCGGAATTGTGTATTGCCAAGGGCATGCGCATGACCGAGCAGCGCCGTGTCATTGCCACGGTCATCGAGGAGGCCTCGGACGAGCATCCGGACGTGGAAGAACTTTACCGCCGGTCCGTCGCGATCGATCCGGGCATCTCCATCTCGACCGTCTACCGGACGGTCAAGCTCTTCGAGGATGCCGGCATGATCGAGCGGCACGATTTCCGCGACGGCCGTTCGCGCTATGAAACCGTGCCGGACGAGCATCACGACCATCTGATCGACCTGCGCAGCGGCCGGGTGATCGAATTCCGCAACGAGGAAATCGAGGCCCTGCAGGAATTCATCGCCAAGAAGCTCGGCTACAAGCTCGTCGACCATCGCCTGGAGCTTTACGGCGTTCCTCTCGAGACTGCCAAGGACGGCAAGGACGATGGCTGAAATCAAGGCCATTTTCATCATCCTTGTCCTGACACTCGTCTCGCTGGTGCTGATCCCGCTGCAGTGGATCGCGATCAGGCTCCGGCTTCCGGTTCAAAGAAAACTGCCGCATGTCTGGCATCTCGTGGCAACCCGGCTGGTGGGAATCAGAATCCGGGAGGAAGGTGCCCCGGCCGACGACAGGCCGCTGCTGATTGCGTCCAACCATGCCTCCTGGGTCGACATCACCGTCGTCGGCTCGCTGATGCCACTCTCCTTCATTGCCAAGTCGGAAGTGTCCGGCTGGCCGATTTTCGGTCTGTTCGCCAAGTTGCAGCGAACCGTTTTCGTCAACAGGACCCGGCGCACGGAAACTGGGCAGGTGGCCGATACCATCGCGACCCGCATGGCAGCGGGCGATGCCATGGTGCTGTTTGCCGAAGGCACGTCCAATGACGGCAATTGCGTTTTGCCGTTTCGCTCCGCGCTTCTGGGCGCCGCCACCCGTGCGGTCGCCAACGGGAACGGATCGTCGGTCTGGGTCCAGCCGCTCTCCGTCGCCTATCAGGGCTTTTACGGCCTGCCCATGGGGCGGGCGCACCGGCCGCATGTCGCCTGGTACGGCGACATGGAGCTTGCCGGTCATCTCTGGGGCATCTTCAGGCACGGTGCGCTCGACGTGATCGTGCGGTGGGGGACGCCGGTTCTGGTTGACGGAACGACCGACCGGAAAGTGCTGACACGGCAGCTTGAAAATCAGGTCCGGGCCATGACGATCGCCTCTTTGCTGCAGAAGCCGGTCGATTCCGGCGAATTAGAGCCATCCGAGTTCTTCTCAAACGCAGAAAAAACCGCTAAAGCTGGCGCCTGAATTTTCTGCGATACCGCCTGCGGAGATGCTTGAGCGGATCGAGGGACGCAATTGATTTGACGATCCCGGCCAAAGCACCGACTAATCTGACATGCCGGCCGCCGACAAAGGCCACGAGGAGCGAATGACAAGCCGCCCGGAAGAACAATTGGAAACGACCTCATCCGCCGTTTCCGGAACCGAAGAAACCGCTGCCGCGAAGACGGGCAACGCCCGCAAGGTGTTCGTGCGCACCTATGGCTGCCAGATGAACGTCTATGACAGCGAGCGCATGACCGACGTGCTGGCGCCGGAGGGTTTCGAGGCGACCGAGGACCTGGAAGATGCCGACCTCGTCATCCTGAACACTTGCCATATTCGCGAAAAGGCGGCGGAGAAGGTCTATTCCGAACTCGGCCGCATCCGCAAGGTCAAGGAAGAGCGGGCAAAGTCGGGCAGGGACATGATGGTGGGTGTCGCCGGCTGCGTCGCGCAGGCGGAAGGCGAGGAAATCTCCCGGCGTGCGCCGATCGTCGACCTGGTCGTCGGCCCGCAGAGCTATCACCAGCTGCCCGCCCTGCTCGACAAGGCCCGCAAGGGAGCGAAGGTCGTCGAGACCGAATTCGACATCGACGCCAAGTTCGACCAGCTGTCGGCGAATGCCGCAAGGCCGGTCTTGAAGCGGCCGCCCTCCGCCTTCCTGACGGTACAGGAAGGCTGTGACAAGTTCTGCACCTTCTGCGTGGTGCCCTATACGCGCGGCGCCGAAGTCTCCCGGTCGGTGGAGCAGATCGTCACGGAAGCGGAGCGCATGGCCGCCGGCGGTGTCCGCGAAGTCACGCTTCTGGGCCAGAACGTCAACGCCTATCACGGCGAGGCGTCGGACGGTGCATCCTGGGGGCTCGGCCGTCTGCTGCGCCGCCTGTCGGAAATCGACGGCCTCGACCGGCTGCGTTACACCACCAGTCATCCGCGCGACATGGACGACGACCTCATCGAGGCGCACCGGGACCTCAAGAGCCTGATGCCCTACCTGCATCTGCCGGTCCAGTCCGGTTCCGACAAGATCCTGAAGTCCATGAACCGCAAGCACACGCGCGAGGACTACTTCCGCCTGATCGACCGCATTCGCGAAGCCGCGCCCGATATCGCCCTCTCGGGCGATTTCATCGTCGGCTTTCCTGGTGAGACGGATCAGGACTTCGAGGATACGATGGACCTGATCCGCCGGGTCGGCTACGGCTCCGCCTTCTCGTTCAAATACAGCCAGCGCCCCGGAACGCCGGGTGCGACCATGGACGATCAGGTGCCGGAGGAGGTCAAGTCCGCGCGTCTTGCCGAACTTCAGGCACTGGTCAATGAACAGCAGAAGGCGTTCAACGCCTCCCGTATGGGTATGACTTGCGACGTGCTGCTGGAGAAAAAGGGCCGCAATCCGGGGCAGCTCGTCGGCAAGTCGCCCTGGCTTCAGGCCGTGCAGCTGGATGCGCCTGAAGAACTGATCGGTACCATACAAGCGGTGGAAATCGTCGAGATCGGATCTAATTCGCTGTTCGGGCGGCTGATTGCGGGGCAAGATAAGCGTGCCGGTTCCGGGGCCATCCCGGCCTCGGCGGTCCAGCACCGTTGAGAACCGGCCGGTTGAGAACAGGAGACGTCGTTTGACGCGCAACAGCCAATCTTCTTCCCGCAAGCCTTCGGATCAAACCCCTGCGCCCGCTTCGGCCTCAGACATGACCCATATTGTCCTTGCCTTTGAAGACAACCGGCTGATTGGCGACCTGTTCGGCCAGTTCGACCAGAACCTTGCCCTGATCGAACAGCGGCTCGGCATCGACGCGATCGCGCGCGGCAACCAGGTGACCCTGAAGGGCTCCCACGCAGGCTGTGCCCAGGCGCGCACCGCACTGGAGGCCATGTATCAGCGTCTGCTCCAGGGACAGGAAATTCATCCGGGCGATGTCGACGGCGCCCTGCGCATGGCGGCCGCCGCCGAGGCGCAGCTTCCGTTGCCGACGCTTGAGCCCAAGTCCCGGCTGGCCTTTGCCCAGATTGCGACCCGGCGCAAGACCATCGTCGCGCGCACGCCCACCCAGGATGCCTATATCCGTTCCATGGACAGGGCCGACCTGACCTTCGGCACCGGCCCGGCCGGCACCGGCAAGACCTTTCTGGCGGTCGCCTATGCCGCCGCTCTTCTGGAGCGTGGCGATGTTGCCCGGCTGATCCTGTCCCGGCCCGCTGTCGAGGCGGGCGAACGGCTCGGCTTCCTGCCGGGTGAGATGAAGGACAAGGTCGATCCCTATCTCAGGCCGATCTACGATGCGCTGTACGAGATGATGCCTGCAGAAAAGGTCGATCGTGGCCTGCAGTCCGGCATGATTGAAGTGGCGCCGCTTGCCTTCATGCGCGGCCGCACGCTGTCGAATGCCGTGGTGCTGCTCGATGAAGCGCAGAACACCACCACCATGCAGATGAAGATGTTCCTGACCCGTCTCGGCGAGGGCTCGAAAATGATCGTCACAGGCGACCCGAGCCAGATCGACCTGCCGGCCGGTCAGAGGTCGGGTCTGCGCGAAGCGCTCGGCCTTCTGACCGATATCCCGGAGGTCGCCCATGTCCGGTTTACCGAAACGGATGTTGTCCGCCACGAGCTGGTCGGCCGGATCGTGACCGCCTACGACAATGCCGCCCGGGAAGAATCCGAGGCGCGCGAGCGCCGCTACGCCGAGCGGCAGCGCGAAGACGGCGGCGAGGATTTCAAACCGCGCGGCCGGAAAGCTGTGGCTTCGTGAACACCGAACGAACGTGATGCCCGACACTTTGCCCGACGGATTTCAAATCGACCTCACGGTCGCGGCCGGAAACTGGCCGGATGAGGAACAGCTGGCCGCGCTGGCAACGCGGGCCGTCTCAGCGGCCTTCGCCGTGGCGGACCTGGAAGTCATTGAAAATACGGAAGTATCACTTCTCTTTACGGATGATGAGTCGATCCGGAAACTGAACAGCCAATGGCGGGACAAGGACAAGCCGACAAATGTCCTGTCGTTCCCCGGCAGCGATCCCCAGGGCGACGTCTACGGCCCTCTCCTGGGAGACATCGTCTTTGCTTTTGAAACGGTTTCGCGGGAAGCGGATGAGCTCGGAATTGATTTTGCCGATCACCTTTCCCATCTGACAGTTCATGGTTTGCTTCACCTTTTCGACTATGATCATCAGGACAATGAAGAAGCCGAACTGATGGAGAGCCTCGAGAAAGCCGTATTGGCATCTTTGGGTATCGATGACCCTTACGCGGACAGGCCTCTTGTGGCCGACGGCGATTAAGTGGCATCATGGAGCAAGTTATTCTTGTATTGAAGGCAGATGAACGCAGTTGAATCGCAAAGTCCTGCAGGCGGGCCGCAGGCCGCGACATCAGGACAGTCCCAGGACGGGGAAGACCCGCAACAGACCAAGCCGCAGCGATCTGCGGCCATTCTGGACAATCTCAAACGCATCCTGCGCTTGGGGCGCCAGTCATCGTCCCTGCGCGAAAACCTGGAAGACGAGCTGGCGCGCGAGAGCGGCGATACGGCTTTTTCTCCGGAAGAACGGATGCTCCTCGGCAACATTCTGCGTCTGCGCGAATTGCGTGTCGACGACGTGATGATCCCGCGCGCCGACATAGATGCGGTCGACCTGGATACGAGCCTCAGCCGGGTCATGGAACTGTTCCAGACCAGCGGTCATTCCCGCATGCCGGTCTATGAGGATACGCTCGACGATCCCCGGGGAATGATACACATCAAGGACCTGATGGCCTTCATCGCGGAGCGCGCGGCATCGCGGCGTACCGAAGACCTTGTGGCTGGTGATGAAGGAGATGAGGGCGGAGAGACCAGGAAATTCAATGGGGCCGCGGCCAACGGCCACAATATGCCGGACCTGGATCTGTCCTGTGTCGACCTGTCCGTTCCGCTCGAGGAAACGAACCTGCTCAGGGACCTGCTGTTCGTGCCGCCCTCCATGCCGGCAACCGACCTGATGGCCAAGATGCAGGCCGACCGCATGCAGATGGCCCTGGTGATCGACGAATACGGCGGCACGGACGGACTGGTCTCCCTGGAGGATCTGGTCGAGGAGGTCGTCGGTGACATCGAGGACGAGCACGACGAAGACGAGGAAGCCATGCTGGCGTCGGACGGTGAGGGGATCTGGATCGCGGACCCGCGCCTGCCGCTGGAGGATCTCGACAAGGTTCTGGGCACCAACCTGACGGAAGCCGAAATCTCCGAGGACGTCGATACGCTGGGCGGCCTGCTTTACATGTCCGTCGGGCGCGTTCCGGTGCGCGGCGAGCTGCTGTTCGTGCCCGGTGAGCTGCCGGGCTTCGAATTCGAAGTGATGGATGCGGATCCCAGGCGCATCAAGCGGTTGAAGATCCGGCGCCGCCGGACCGAGCCGCGCCTGCAGGACATGCGCCGCCGTCCGAAACGCACCGGCGATCAATCCGCCGAGGGCGGTCAGGATGCGGAAGCCGGTGCCGGCAAGGCGGCGGCAGGTGGCGGACAGAGCTGATTTCCACTGCCAGGCATGACATTCGGCCAATAAGGCCTTGACCGCCTGGTCATGAGCCGACAAATCTCCTGACCGCGCAACAGGAGATCTGGATTTCATGTATTGGCTGTCACAGCGGCTGTCCGTCCTGCCGAACACTTTCCTTCTGGCTTGGGGATGGCAGCGCCGGATACTCTGTGTGATCTGCGGAGCGGTGACAGCCTTTGCCCTGCCGCCATACAATCTGGCGCCTGTTCTCCTGATTACCTTTCCCTGTCTCGTCTGGCTGCTGGATGGCGCGCTTGAACCGGGACGGGGCGGCGCCCGCCGCAGGGTGACGGCCGGTTTTTTTCTCGGCTGGCTTTTCGGCTTCGGCTATTTCCTTTCCGGCCTGTGGTGGATCGGAGCCGCTTTTCTGGTCGAAGCGGACCGGTTTGCCTGGCTGATGCCCTTCGCTGTCCTGGCCATGCCCGTGGGCCTTGCCCTGTTCACGGGGCTTGGCGTGGGCCTTGCCGCTCTTTTCTGGACGGACCAGTTCCGCCGCATTTTGTTGCTGGCCGCCTGCCTGGCCCTGACGGACTGGCTGCGCGGTCACGTTCTGACGGGTTTTCCCTGGAACGCCTTCGGTTACGGCATTTCCGGGTCTCTGCCGCTCTCTCAAACGGCGAGTCTCGTCGGTATCTACGGTCTGACCTTTCTGGTGGTTGCCATCTCCGGAATGCCGGCCGTGCTGGCCGATTCGCGCCCCTTCCGCAGCCGGGTGGCGGCAACGGCTTCTGCCGTGGCCGCCCTTGCCGCAATATTCGTTTTCGGCGTGGTCCGGATCTGGTCGCTTGAAACGCAGGACACGGCGCTCGACATCCGCATCGTCCAGCCTTCCGTCGAACAGAAGGACAAATGGCGGCCCGAGCTCAAAGAGGAGATCTTCCAGACCCTTCTGGACATGACGGAAGCCCCGCTCGGCGGCAATGCACGGGTCGGACAGCAAAGGCTTGTCATCTGGCCGGAATCGGCCGTTCCGTTTCTGCTCAGCCTGGAACCAGGGGCCCTGTTCCGCATCTCCAAGGTCCTCAACGAGAAGACGGAACTCGTCACCGGAGCCAATCGTGCCGAACCCGGTCCTGATGGACCGCTTTATTTCAACAGCGTTTACGTGCTCGGCCCGGACGGTGCGGCGCGCGGCATCTACGACAAGGTGCGTCTGGTGCCGTTCGGCGAGTATCTGCCGCTTGAAAACGTGCTTGACAGGTTCGGAATTACCAAGCTCACGGGTCCGTTTTCCGGGTTCGAGGCCGGCTACCAGCGGCGCGTGCTTAGCACCTCCGAAGGTTTTAGTTTTCTACCAATGATTTGTTATGAGGCAATCTTTCCGGCGCCCGTTCCGGACAAGCCGCAATCCCCGGTTTTCCTGCTGAATGTGACCAACGATGCCTGGTTCGGCCGCACACCCGGTCCATCCCAGCACTTCGCGCAGGCCCGCATGCGGGCCATCGAAACCGGGCTTCCGCTGATTAGAGCCGCAAATACAGGCATTTCCGCAGTTGTCGACGGCAAGGGCGAGGTGGCCGGCGCATTGGGTATGTTTGAAAAGGGGGTGATTGACACAAGGCTTCCGCAAGGAACAGGGAATACTATCTACGGTAATTCTGGCGATGTTCCGATGCTTGTTGTTGCATTCTTCTTGGTATTTTTGGCAAGTATCTCAAAATACAACCTCAGTTCGCGCATAAATTGATATTTTTTGTTTGAGTTGAGTGAATAAAGTGTGATACAACCGTGAAATAGCCGATTGAAGGCTGCTTCATGTACCAGTGAGGGGTTGCGGGCAAAACCGTTCTCCTTTGGGCCTTGTGGGAGGACTTCTGGAGCGCTGGTGCAAACGAAAACGAGCGGATACGTTCTGCGACAAGAAGAAAGAGCGACGGAAATGCCCAGTAAGAAGTCTCCTAATCCGATTGATATCCATGTCGGCAGCCGCGTTCGGCTTCGGCGCATGATGCTTGGCATGAGTCAGGAAAAACTTGGCGAAAGCCTGGGTATCACCTTTCAGCAGATCCAGAAGTACGAGAAGGGAACCAACCGGATCGGCGCCAGCCGCCTGCAGCATATCGCCACTGTCCTGAAGGTACCGGTTTCCTTCTTCTTTGAAGACGCTCCCGGAACGCCGGAAGAAGCGGAAGGCTTTGGCGAAACCCAGCCGACCTCCTATGTCGTCGACTTCCTGTCCTCTTCCGAGGGCCTGTCCCTGAACAAGGCTTTCGTGCGGATCGAGGACCCGAAGGTCCGCCGGCGGATCGTTGATCTTGTCCGCTCCCTCGCGGGTGACGACTGATAAAATTTCATCTCGCGCTTGACGTGGCGAGGAACTTCTAAGATTGATGCAGTCGAAGCGGCGATGTCACTCGCCGCTTCTGTCTTATTCATTCCCAGAAGGACGATCGCCAATGGCACGTCAGAATTACCTCTTCACCTCCGAATCCGTATCGGAAGGACATCCGGACAAGGTTTGCGACCGCATTTCCGATGCTGTCGTGGATGCCTATCTCGGCGCGATGCCCGAGGCCCGCGTGGCCTGTGAAACGCTTGCGACGACCAACCGGATTGTCATTGCGGGCGAAACCCGCGGCCCGGCAGAGATCACCAACGAATATATCGCGCACCTGGCGCGCATGGCCGTGAAGGACATCGGCTACGAGCAGGACGGTTTCCACTGGGAAACCTGCGACATCGCCGTGCATCTGCATGCCCAGTCCGCCCATATCGCACAGGGCGTCGATGCAGGCGGCAACAAGGACGAGGGCGCGGGCGACCAGGGCATCATGTTCGGTTATGCCTGCCGCGAGACCGAAGAGCTGATGCCGGCGCCGATCCTTTATTCCCACAAGATCCTGCGGCTGCTCGCCGAGGCCCGCAAGTCCGGCAAGGAGCCGGTGCTTGGTCCGGACGCCAAGAGCCAGGTCACCGTGCGCTACGAAAACGGCAAGCCGGTCGGCGTGACCTCGATCGTTCTGTCGACCCAGCACCTCGACCCGGCGATGACTTCCGGCGACGTGCGCGCGGTCGTTGAGCCATACATCCGCTCCGCCCTGCCGGACGGATGGATTTCCGCCGAAACCGACTGGCACGTCAATCCGACCGGTGCCTTTGTCATCGGTGGTCCGGACGGCGATGCAGGCCTGACCGGCCGCAAGATCATCGTCGATACCTATGGCGGTGCCGCACCCCATGGCGGGGGCGCCTTCTCCGGCAAGGACCCGACCAAGGTGGACCGTTCGGCGGCCTATGCGGCGCGCTACCTCGCCAAGAACGTCGTTGCCGCGGATCTCGCGGACCGCTGCACCATTCAGCTTTCCTACGCTATCGGCGTGTCCGAGCCGCTGTCGGTCTATGTCGACCTGCACGACACCGGCCGCTGTGACGAAGCCCGGCTGGAGACCGCGCTGCGCGACGTCATGGGCCTCAGCCCGCGCGGCATCCGCGAGCACCTGAAACTCAACAACCCGATCTATGAGCGCACCGCGGCCTATGGCCATTTCGGCCGCGAGCCGGATGCTGATGGTGGCTTCTCCTGGGAGAAGACCGATCTGGTTGACGAACTGCGTCCGCTTGCCGGATAAGCTCCGGCCCGACGCTTGAAATCACGAAGGGCAGGATCGCCGGACCCGAGCATCCCGCGTTCAAACGAACGCGGGATGCTCTTACGCTTCGGAAGCGGTCAGCTTATGGATATTCCATCGACCCTGATTGAATATCCGCTGATCTGGCGCCGGCGATCTGTCGTTTTGAAGTTGTTGCACCATGACCGACCGCTACGAAGGTTCCTTTTTCGGCCGCCGCAAGGGCAAGCCGCTGAGCCCGCGCCGCGAGGCGCTGATGAAGACCGAGCTGCCGCACCTGGCGCTTGATCTGGAAAAGCCCGCTCCCGCCGACCTGAAGGACCTGTTTCAGGCGGATGTGCGGGAGGTCTGTCTCGAGGTCGGGTTTGGCGGTGGCGAGCACCTGCTGCACCGGGCCAGGACCAATCCTGCCGTCGGTTTTATCGGAGTGGAGCCCTTCGTCGGCAGCATGGCCAAGGCCGTGACCGCGGTTGTCGAAGAGGGCCTGAAGAACGTCCGGCTATACGAAGACGATGCCGTCAACGTGCTGGACTGGCTTCCGGAAGCCTCGATCGACCTGGCCTACCAGCTTTATCCCGATCCCTGGCCGAAGTTCCGCCACTGGAAGCGCCGTTTCATCAATCAGCAGAACCTGACCCGTTATGCCCGCGTACTCAAACCGGGCAGCGAATTCCGGTTTGCCAGCGACATCGACACCTATGTCGACTGGACGCTGCGCCATTGCCGGGACCATGCTGCCTTCGAATGGACGGCGAAAACGGCAAGCGACTGGAAAACACCCTGGGAGGGGTGGCCGGGCACCCGCTACGAGGCCAAGGCAATTCGCGAAGGGCGTGTCGGCCGCTATCTGACATTCCGCCGTGTATAGGCCGGTCGAGAGTATTTGACGGAAGCCCCGGCAGACATCCCTGTCGCCTCGGGCCAGCTTCGTTTGCTGGGGGGACGCGCCGGCGGCAATCGCGTCCGGGGCAAAAGGGCTGAGAGACGCAATCCACGCGATAACCTTCAGGGTGATCCGGCTTGATCGTTGAGGCCCGGCGCGAGATTTCGGCTCGCGATCAACTTCTTTGAGGGATTTCGGCCACCGGCACTTGCCTTTTTGTCGGGTTTGGCGTTATACAGCCGGTGTTTCACCTCAAACGGCTTATCTGGGCATTTTGAGAGTGGGCCCGTCGGGGACCCGCTCTTTTTTGCATAGAGAGACCGGAAACGAGAGAATTCGAGCAGGACTGCCCTATGTAAATCGACAATCAGGTGCATCTCTTGCTCAAGATCGGCTTGGCATTCCCGTGACGCACGGGGTGCCGGAAAGATCGGTCGAACTGAATATGCCGGAGCTGCTAGCTCCGGAGCCGGAAACGGCCAGGACAGGAGCCAGGTGTGAGCGCACACGAACCGAGAATTGTGAAGGAACAGGGGCTGGATGCCCGTGTTGCCGCGATTGTTGAGCCGGTCATCGAAGACCTCGGCTATCGTTTGGTGCGCACCCGGATCAGTGCTCAGAACGGCTGTACCCTGCAGATCATGGCTGAACGTCCGGACGGCACGATGACCGTCGAGGATTGCGAAACCATCAGCCGTGCGGTTTCCCCCGCCCTTGACGTCGAAGATCCGATCAACCGCGCCTACCATCTTGAAGTTTCTTCGCCGGGCATCGACCGCCCTCTGGTCCGCGCGGGCGATTTCGACCGCTGGGCCGGCCACGAACTGAAGGTCGAAATGGATGTCATGCAGGACGGCCGCAAGCGCTTCCGCGGCACCTTGCTCGGCACCGAGGACGGCAAGGCGAAAATCCGGCTGCCCGATGTGAAGGAAGGTGAGGAGGATACGTTTGTCCTGCCGCTGGAAGATATCGGCGAAGCCAAACTGATCCTCACGGACGAATTGATTACCGCAGCTCTGCAGGCCGAAAAGGCGGCACTGGCCGCCCGGGGCGAGAGCGATGAGCTGGCACAGGACAACACTCCGAACTAGGCATCTGGTTCGGTGACGAAGGCAACGCGCCCCCAACGGCCGCGAAACGGCAACTGGCGCAAGAGGAGTGGAATATGGCAATCAGCGCGAACCGGCTGGAACTGCTGCAAATCGCTGACGCGGTCGCACGGGAAAAGTCCATTGACCGGATGATCGTCATCAACGCGATGGAAGACGCGATCCAGAAAGCGGCCCGCTCTCGATACGGTACGGAAACGGAAGTGCGCGCCGAGATCAATCCGAAGACCGGTGAGATCCGTTTGCAGCGCCTTCTGCAGGTCGTTGAAGCTGTCGAGAACGTCTCCACCGAGATTTCCCTGGAAGATGCCCAGGCGCGCAACCCGGAAGCCAGCCTCGGCGACTTCATCGCCGAGCCGCTGCCGCCGCTCGATTTCGGCCGCATCGCAGCCCAGTCCGCCAAGCAGGTCATCGTGCAGAAAGTGCGCGAAGCCGAGCGTGACCGCCAGTACGAGGAATTCAAGGATCGCGTCGGCGAAGTCGTCAACGGTGTGGTCAAGCGCGCCGAATACGGCAACGTCATCGTGGACCTTGGCCGCGGCGAAGGCATTGTCCGCCGCGACGAATTGATCCCGCGCGAGATCTTCCGCACCGGCGACCGTATCCGCGCCTATATCTACGACGTTCGCCGCGAGCAGCGTGGCCCGCAGATCTTCCTGTCGCGCACCCATCCGCAGTTCATGGCCAAGCTGTTCCAGATGGAAGTGCCGGAGATCTACGACGGCATCATCGAGATCAAGTCGGTCGCCCGCGATCCGGGCTCCCGCGCCAAGATCGCCGTCGTCTCGCGTGATTCCTCGATCGACCCGGTCGGCGCCTGCGTCGGCATGCGCGGCAGCCGCGTCCAGGCAGTCGTCGCCGAACTGCAGGGCGAGAAGATCGACATCATTCCCTGGCAGCCCGATGCGGCGTCGTTCATCGTCAACGCGCTGCAGCCGGCGGAAGTCGCGAAGGTCGTCCTCGACGAGGATG
>NZ_JBNKYW010000271.1:0-6879 GCF_050301095.1 Roseibium sp. | reverse complement strand
GCTCGGCGGCATCGGCTCGCTGCCCGGCGCCATGCTCGGCGGGCTGCTGATCGGCCTGATCGAAGTGTTCTGGTCCGGATATTTCTCGGTCGAATACAAGGACGTCGCCGCGTTCTCGATCCTGGTCATCGTGCTGATCTTCATGCCGTCCGGATTGCTGGGCAAACCCGAAGTCGAGAAAGTCTGATGAACGCCGCTCCGAAAACCGGCCTGATGGCCGAATCCGTCAAGGACGCGGCGATGGCCGCACTTCTTGCCGCAGTGCTGGGCTTTTTCTTCTTCGCGCTGCGCACCGACATCGGCACGGGTGGGCTCGATCTCACCTACCGCTGGGGCCTGTGGTTCATCGCCATCGCCATCGTCTTCGGCGTCCGGCTGCTCTTGAACCTGTTCATCTTCAAGGCCGCGAAGCCGGTGACCAGCGGCGTCAAGATTTCGATCCCTCCGGCACTGACGACGGTTGTCGGCCGTTTCCTCGGGCCGGTTCTGCTGATCATCGCCCTTACCCTGCCGTTCATCGTGATGGCGGTGTATCCGGATCGCGACCGGCAGTTCATCGACCTTGCGATCCTGATCATGACCTACGTCATGCTCGGCTGGGGTCTGAACATCGTGGTCGGCCTGGCCGGTCTTCTCGACCTGGGTTACGTGGCGTTCTATGCCGTCGGCGCCTATTCGTTTGCACTGCTGGCGCAGTATTTCGACATCGGCTTCTGGATGGCGCTGCCGCTGGCAGGCCTGCTGGCGGCGACCTGGGGCATCATCCTCGGGTTCCCGGTGCTGTGGCTGAGGGGAGACTACCTCGCCATCGTGACGCTGGCCTTCGGGGAAATCATCAGGGTGGTCCTGCTCAACTGGTACGACTTCACCGGCGGCCCGGACGGTATCTCCGGCATACCGCGCCCGAGCTTCTTCGGCATCGAGTTCACGCGGGGCGAAGGCGGTTTTGCGGATGTCTTCGGGCTGGACTACAGCTCCATCCACCGGATTATCTTCCTCTACTATCTCATCCTTATCATGGCCCTGGCCACCAACTTCGTGACCATGCGCCTGAGGAAACTGCCTGTCGGAAGAGCCTGGGAAGCCTTGCGCGAGGATGAAATCGCCTGCCGGTCGCTCGGCATCAACACGACCAATACCAAGCTGACGGCTTTCGCCCTCGGTGCGATGTTCGGCGGCTTTGCCGGATCGTTCTTCGCAACCCGTCAGGGGTTCATTTCTCCGGAAAGCTTCACTTTCATCGAATCCGCCGTGGTTCTGGCGATCGTGGTTCTGGGTGGTCTGGGCAGCCAGATCGGCGTCGTCATCGCTGCAGTCGTGATGATCGGCGGCTTTGAATTCTTCCGCGAGCTGGAAGAATACCGCATGCTGGTCTTCGGCCTGGTCATGGTGGTCATCATGGTCTGGAAACCGAGGGGACTTGTGTCCACCCGGGTGCCGTCCATCACGCTCAGCGGCAAGAAAGGCAAGGGCATCAGTGCCGATCTCGTACAGGAGGGCCACGGATGAAACCCTGGGATAACAACCCCGTCCTGACGATCGAACATGTGACGATGCGCTTTGGCGGCCTCGTCGCGATCGATGACCTGTCCTTCAACGTGGGGCGCGGCGACATCACCGCGCTGATCGGGCCGAACGGCGCCGGCAAGACCACTGTCTTCAACTGTGTCACAGGCTTCTACAAGCCGACCGAGGGCCGGATTGTCATGCACCGCTCCGGGGGGGAAAAGTTTCTCCTCGAACGCATGCCGGATTTCAGGATCTCGGCCAGGGCCAAGGTTGCCAGAACCTTCCAGAACATCCGCCTGTTCGGCGGCATGACCCTTCTGGAAAACCTGATGGTGGCCCAGCACAATCCGCTCATGCTGGCCTCCGGCTATTCCGTGGCCGGGATCTTCGGACTGGCGGCTTTCCGCAAAGCGGAACGCGGGGCGGTCGACAAGGCGCGCTACTGGCTCGACAGGATCGGCCTGATCGACCGGGCAGACGCACCGGCCGCCGATCTGCCCTATGGCGATCAGCGCCGGCTGGAAATCGCCCGCGCGATGTGCTCCGGTCCGGAACTGCTCTGCCTCGATGAGCCGGCTGCCGGTCTGAACCCCAAGGAAAGCGCCGAGTTGAATGCCCTCCTCCAGTATATCCGGAAGGAGCATGATACTTCGGTCCTGCTGATTGAACACGACATGAGCGTTGTGATGGAAATTTCGGACCACGTGGTGGTGCTCGACTACGGCGAGAAGATTTCCGACGGAACCGCCGCGGAAGTGAAAGACGATCCGAAAGTGATCGCGGCCTATCTGGGCGTTCCGGACGAAGAGGTTGCGGCCGTGGAAGCGGAGGTCGAGCTGTGACATCCTCAAATCATCTCCTCGAAGTCAGGAATGTCGAAACCCACTACGGCAAGATCATCGCCCTGCGCGGTGTCGACCTCACCGTGGACAATGGCGAGATCGTTTCGCTGATCGGCGCCAACGGCGCTGGAAAATCGACCCTGATGATGACCATCTGCGGCACGCCCCAGGCAAGTTCCGGCGAGGTTATCTATGACGGCGAAGACATCACCCGGATGCCGACCCACGAGATCATGCGCAAGTCGATTGCCCAGTCTCCGGAAGGACGCCGGATTTTCCCGCGCATGAGCGTCATGGAAAACCTCGTCATGGGTGCGGAAATGGCAAAGAACGAGGACCTGGAGGGAAGCCTTCAGCGAGCGTTCGACCTGTTCCCGCGCCTGAAGGAGCGCAAGAACCAGCGGGGCGGAACCCTGTCGGGCGGTGAGCAGCAGATGCTGGCGATCGCCCGGGCGCTCATGTCGAAGCCGCGCCTGCTGCTTCTGGACGAGCCGTCCCTGGGCCTCGCACCGATCATCGTGAAGCAGATTTTCGATGCGATCCGGGATCTCAACCAGAGCGACGGGCTGACCGTGTTCCTGGTGGAGCAGAACGCCTATCATGCCTTGAAACTGGCGCACCGGGGGTATGTGATGGTGAACGGAAAGATCACCATGTCCGGAACCGGCAAGGAACTTCTCACACGCGAGGATGTGCAGGCAGCATATCTCGAAGGCGGAAGACATTAGGAGCGCGCCATGGGTATTCTCTATCAAACTGGTCTCGGCGTTTTCCTGGTCCTGCTGTGCGGGATCGGCGGCGGAGCAGCCTGGATGACAGGGCGCGGCTGCGCCAACACCTGGCGCCCCCTTCCGGTCCTGCTCTGGTTCCTGTTTCTGCTGACGCTGGCGGTCCGCTTTCTGACCTTTTCCCTCTTTGAAGGGTCGCTTTTGTCAGTGCACTACCTGATTGTGGATTATCTGGTTATGCTGGCATTCGGTCTCGCGGGCTGGCGGTATACGCGTACTAACCAGATGACAACGCAGTATGTTTGGCTTTATGAAAAAACCAGCCCTTTCACGTGGAGGTTGCGTGAAGGGCAAACGGATCAATACGCTTGAGAGCGTGAGAATTCCAGCGGTGTTGGTGAACACCGATGGGGAACCGGCCGGCTTCGAACGAAAAACAAGAACAATCGTTCGTGGTTCGGCCAAACCGGAAGCGGATGCTTCTTTCAACAGTGGTCCAGAAAACTGGAACCAGGGGAGTTGATGATGAAAAAATATCTTTTGGCGAGCGTGGCAGCTGTGGCCGGTGTGGCAATGTCCACGGCCGCATTTGCGGATATCGTGATTGCGACAGCAGGTCCGATGACCGGTCAGTACGCCTCTTTCGGCGCGCAGATGAAAGCTGGTGCAGAGCAGGCCGTGGCCGATATCAACGCCGCCGGCGGTGTCAATGGCGAACAGCTGGTTCTGGAAGTCGGCGATGACGCCTGCGATCCGAAACAGGCCGTCGCCGTTGCGAACCAGATGGTCGGCAAGGGCGTCGTCTTCATGGCGGGTCACTTCTGCTCCGGTTCGTCGATCCCGGCGTCCGCCGTCTATGCGGAAGAAGGTATCGTCCAGATTTCTCCGGCCTCCACGAACCCGAAGTTCACTGACGAGCGTCCGGGACCGGGCGTCTACCGCGTCTGCGGCCGTGACGACCAGCAGGGCCAGGTTGCCGGCACCTACCTTGCCGAGGAATTCGGTGACAAGAACATCGCCGTCATCCACGACAAGACCGCATACGGCAAGGGCCTCGCGGACGCCACCAAGGCCGTCATGAACAGCCTGGGCAAGAACGAAACGCTTTATGAAGCCTACACCGCTGGTGAAAAGGACTACACGGCGCTTGTGTCCAAGCTGAAGCAGGACAACATCGGCGTCCTCTACGTCGGCGGCTATCACACCGAAGCCGGCCTCATCAAGCGTCAGATGGTCGACCAGGGCATGGACACCCTTCTGGTTTCCGGCGATGCGCTCGTGACCGACGAATACTGGTCGATCACCGGTCCGGCCGGTGAAGGCACCCTGATGACCTTCTCTCCGGATCCGCGCAAGAACCCGGTTGCCGCTCCGGTGGTGAAGGCTCTTGAGGATGCAGGCAAGACCGCTGAAGGTTATGCGCTCTACACCTACGCCGCCATCCAGGCTTGGGCTGACGCTGCCAAGGCCGCCGGTTCCACGGACTACGACGAAGTCGTCACTGCACTGAACGGTGGTAACTTCTCGACCGTTCTCGGCGACCTGTCATTCGACGACAAGGGCGACGTCACTCTGCCGGGCTATGTCTGGTACGAGTGGAAAGACGGCAAGTACGACTACAAATAAGCCTGCCTCGCGTTTGCGCGAAACCAGGACTTTCAGACCCCGTCCGGCGAAAGCCGGGCGGGGTTTTGTCTTGCTTGGCAGGTTTCCGGAACGGATTGTGAAAGGGGCAGGCAGGAAAGCCCTCAGATAATAAGCCGAAGAGGCGCGGCCGTTGCGCGCCTCTCCGATTGGGCCGGATGTCTGTCGGTCAGAAGATCAGGGTGAGATCGTCGACGATGACGCCACCGGTTGCTGTGATGGTCACCTGATCGACGTGATCGAAGATTCCGTCGGGCAACGGTGCGACGGTTTCCTTGTTGTCCCGGATGCGGAAACTGTAACTGTCGATCTCCACGCCGTCTTCGAAGCCATGGACTGTGACGGTGACGTTCTTGCCGTCGACGGCGGTGAAGACCGCCTGGTCGAAGTCAAAGCTGCTGCCGTCCCCGCTGTAGAAGGTCAGGCTGTCGCCGACACTCTGCCCGGCATATGATCCGGAAGCCACGCCCATGGACTGGTTCGTGGCAACCGTGTTCAGGAACACGAAGCCGTCCTCCTGATCGAATGCCATGCCGGCGCCGCCGGCTTCGAACCCGATGACATGGGCCGTCGGTGCAGGCGGTGGCGTTCCCGAACCGCTGATGTTGATGACGGCCGTTGCCGTGTCCGTGCCGCCGTTCCCGTCGGAAACTTCGTAGGTGAAGCTGTCGGTGGCGCCGTCCCCGTCATAGAGGCCGGCAAACGCCCCGTTAGGGTCGTAGGTGAAGGTGCCATCCGCAGCAAAGGTGACGATGGCACCGGACGCCAGCGTGACCGGCCCTCCGGTCTGGCCGGCGACGGAAGTGACCGTCAGCGCATCATTGTCCGGATCGCTGTCGTTGGTCAGCAGGTTGTCGCTGAACGAAGTGCCCTCGACCGTCGAGAAGCTGTCGTCCACGGCGGTCGGAGCGGAATTGCCGCCCGGCAGAACGTTCGAATGGGCGACAAGGTCGATGTTGTCGACCAGGAAGTCGCCATTGGCGGAAACGACGATCTTGTCGACACTGTCGAAGGACGTGTCGAACGTGACATTGCTGGTACTGTTGCTGCGGGTATTGACTGAAGTGGACCCTACGAGCACTCCGTCGTCATAGGCTTCGATCCGGATACGGACGCGGCCGCTAACCGCCTGCAGAAGCAGGCTGTCCAGATCGAAGTCCTGGCCATTCGTCAGGATCGTGAAGCCTGAGGAAAGCCCGGACAGGGAACCGGACAATGGATCGGTTGCCGTGGTTTCAAGGCCCGAGAACTCAAGGTCTCCCACCCCGGGATAGGGGCCCGTCGCCATACCTTCGAAGTCGATTGTGACCGACTCGCTGGTAACCGGCGGCGAATACCCGTCGATCGTCAGCGAAACGGTGGCGGTGTCGAAGCCGCCCTTGCCGTCGGAAACCTGGTAGGTGAAGCTGTCGGTCGCCGTCTGCCCGCTTTCCAGATAATCGAAGGCGCCGTTCGTATTGTAGTCGAATGTGCCGTCAGCGTTGACGGTCAGTCTGGCGCCGGACGCCAGCGTGATTTCCGAGCCGACATTGGCTGTGGTGCCCTCGACCTGGGTAACGGTCAGGGTGTCGCCGTCGGCGTCGCTATCGTTTGCAAGGAGCGTGTCGGAAACCGTCCCGTTCTCGGCGAGGCTGAAATTGTCATCCGCGGCGACCGGAGCCGTGTTGTCGGTCACGCCGTTGATGGTGATGGTCACGGTTGCAGGGGAGGAGCTGCCCGTGCCGTCGGTGGCGGTGTAGGTGAAGCTTTCGGTGGCGGTTTCACCTGCCTGCAGCGCGTCGAAGGCGCCGTTCTGGTCGTAGGCGAAGGTTCCGTCCGCATTCACGGTCAGAAGAGCGCCTGAGGCGAGCACGATCTGGCTGCCGACATTGGCGGACGAGCCGTTCACGGAGCCGACGGAAAGAGCGTCACCATTCGCGTCCGTGTCGTTCACCAGCAGGTTCGCGCCCGACAGGACCGCATCTTCGTCAACCGAGAAGCCGTCGGCTGCAGCGACAGGCGCGGAATTGTCGGTCACGCCGTTGATGGTGATGGTCACGGTTGCAGGGGACGAGCTGCCCGTGCCGTCGGTGGCGGTATAGGTGAAGCTTTCGGTGGCGGTTTCACCTGCCTGCAGCGCGTCGAAGGCGCCGTTCTGGTCGTAGGCGAAGGTTCCG
>NZ_JBNKYW010000270.1:0-4254 GCF_050301095.1 Roseibium sp. | reverse complement strand
GCCGATAGGTGCTTCCGAAAGCATCGCATACGGCAGATGCAGGATCCGTTCGAAGGTCTTGTTGCCGACAATGGCATCGATACGGCCTCCGAGATAGGACTGGAGCAGCGTCTTGGTTTTCCTGAGGGCGATTTCGCATAGCAGGATGATCGAAATCCCGATTGCCATCGTCACGAGCACGTCCGCCGACTTGGCGCCCATTGCCTTGTCGTAGATGGCCATGATGAACAGGGGGGGCGCGAGTGCCAGGATGTTCAGGATGAAGCTCAGGAGCAGGATCGAGAGAAGACTGCCGCGAAATTTCTTGGTGACCGCTGAGAACCAGGAGCGGCCGTTGTGGGCCTGAAGTTCTTCTTCCTCGTCCTCGAACGCCAGATAAAGCTCGCTTTTATGGATTTCACCGGCCGAAAGAATGACGGCCGCCCCGTCCTTTCCCGAGTAAGCTCGAAAGTCGCCTGCCTCAGTCCGCCCGACCAGGATTTGAACGTCTTCCGCCGTCTGCCGGAGACAGGGAAGCTGCGCGGGCGCCAGAGCTGAAGCAGCCATCCGGAACGGGACGGTCTTGACGTTGAGCCGGTTCAGAACCATGCGCAGGTTCTGGAAGGTCTCAATACGATCGAAGTGCGGCAAGGCCTCAAATAGCAGACGGTCGCTACCTTGCCAGTTCAACTCCTTCAGCAGTGGTACGAGGCATTCTTCGGCTGGTGCAGACCGGGTGCCTGGAGCCGCCTGACAACCATTCCGGGATGACGCAGCGTTCAATTCGTCCGTCAGGTTGCGAAGTTGCCGGTGCACCGCGTTGTCGCCGTCCCCGAAGTCTTCGATGTTAAAAAGGGATCTGGTCATGCAGACACTCCCACATTGCCAGTGGGGGCCGCAGGTTTGACCGAAGCTACTTTCAGGATCTTTCCGTCTCGCAGTTCATACTGATGATCCGCGACGGCCAGCATTGACGGCCGGTGACTGATGATGATGACTGTCAGATACCCTTTCAGCCGGGTCAACGCCTCTATCAGTCCTTTTTCAGCCTGCTGATCGAGCTGGGCATTCGCCTCATCGAGAATGAGGATCTTCGGTTCCCCGGCCAGGGCTCGGGCAAGACAGATCCGCTGTAGCGTGGAGGTGGGAACCTTGCCGGCAAGATCCGACCCCAGCTGTGTATCGTAGCCCTTCGGCAGCAGGTGAATTTCCTTCTCCAGGCCGATCAGCTTTGCAGCCATTCTTGCGTGAGCGATGTCGGCAACCGCGCCGAACATGGTTATGTTTTCAAGGATCGTACCGTTGAATATGGCCGATTGGTTGTCGACGTAGGCGACCGTCTTGCGCAAGGCGTGTTCATGAAGGCCGCGATAGTCGTGACCGCCAATGACAACCTTGCCGGTTGACGGAGCGATTTCGCCGGTCAGCAGCTTCATGAGGGTCGATTTTCCGCTTCCATCGGCTCCGCTAAAGCCGACGTACTGACCGGTTTCAATCGTGAGGTTGAGGTCGGCGAACTTGGTGCGGGCAGCATCTTTCCGACTTACCGAAACATTGACGAGCCTGATGGAGCCGTCCGTATCGACAGTGAGACGTTCCTGTCGCGGCACTTCCGGCAGGCTGAAGAGCTCGTTGACCTGCTGGTAATCGTACTTCAGGCGCTGCATGTCGGTGAGCTGGTTGATAGCCCGAAGGAAAGGCTGGATGAATTGTCCCGACAGCAAGGTGCTCGCAGCGACGGCCCCGATGCTGAAGCTGCCGTAGATCACCATGAGCGCGCCGGCAAGAACCACGCAGATGGTTGTCAGTGTTCCGAACAGGGAGGCGGCGTCCCGCGACTGACCGGAAAGGCGCATGTATTTGGCACTGAGCCTTGCCGCAGCCTTCTGGAGCCGTTCGAAGCGACGCACGATCAGTGCTTCCATGGCCTGAGACTTGACGGTCTTGGCGCCGGTCAGGACTTCCAGAATGAAGTCGGACTTCCTGTCGTCCTGCTCCGCACGATCGGCCACGACCTGCTGCAGGACCTTGTTCCGGCGCAACGAGACCAGCATGAAGGCCCCGAGAAGGCAGACCGGAACAAGTGCCAACGGACCGGAAATAAAGATCAGCACCGCCAGAAATATCGCCCCGGCCGGAAGATCAATCGCAAGGAGGCGTCCCTGGTCTCCGTAATGGTCGGAAATGGATTGCAGTGAGCGAAGCTGGTGCACCTGAACGGAAACCGGTGTCTTGGCAAACCGGGCCGGCTTCACCTCAAGGACCCGCCGGAAGAGCTCCATGTGCGCCAGGTGATTAAAATTCGCCCCAAGGCGGCCGACGACCGCCGCGCGGGCGATCTTGACGGCAGCATCAATGAGCAGGGTGACGATCACCCCCAGCACAAGAACCAGCAGTGTGTCGGTGGCGGCGTTTGGCAAAACCCGGTCGTAAACCTGGAGAATGGCCAAGGGCATCGCCAAGCTCATGATGTTGGCAAAGATTGAAGCCAGAACAACTTCAGAGGGCAAGCCGGGCGAGGAAATCGTCTTCCCGGACAAGGAATGCCGCAACCTGAAGCGAGGCAGAAAGAAAAATGAATACACCGATTTAGACATCAATGACCCGGAGTCGTGTGCGCACTCCTTCAAATTGTCCGTTACGGGTTTAAAAAGCGTTTACCCTAGCGTGTTGTTTCGAAATTTTATCGGAACTAACCTTCAGAATTTTCTTTAAATTTTTCACTTTATTAAGGACGGTTGCGTTCATTGGCAGTGTCGGAAATTGTGCGGAAGTGCGACCGAAATGGCCAGCAATACAGAAAACCGGGATCAGCAGAACAATGACCGCCATGACGGGGCGGCATCCGGAGGCGGCACGACACTCTCGTCGGACAGTGCGCTCCATTCGGGTGTTCTCGACAAGCGGGACCAGCACCTCGACAAGGCGCACGACTATCACCTGGATCAGGATTTGGGTGAATCCATGGAGCGGGTTACTTCGAACCTGCACCTGGGAAGCACTCAGGAAACTCCCTTGCATGGCCTGGAGGAGATGGAAAGCCGCGGTGCGTCCGAACAGCTCGCCATCCACCCTCTTAATTCCTCGACCGAACACGTTTTTGCGCCCCTCCCCGACTTTGATGCCGACGGGCCCGCTTCGCGCCAGGGCAGACCCGAAGCCGAAACGGTGGAGCACATTCGCACCGAAGTCCGCTACGAGGATGGTGACCAGCCGGCTGCCGCAAAAGAACCCGCCGTCATTCACGCAAAGCAAGCGGATGACATTGCATCACAACCGGCAGCCGGTGCCGAGCTCGCCCAAAATAGTTCGGTGCCACAAACCTCTGCGGCGGCAGCGTCAGACGACCTTCCGGCAGAAGGCGCGATCGACTCCGATCTTTCTGCCGTTACGGATGTCGATTCGGCTGAGAATGCAGTCGATGAAAACGCCGCTCTTGGATCGTCGACAGGAATTCAGGCATCATCCCGTGTGGCTGAGGGGGCCTCTGTGACCTATAGCCTGATCGAGGACGCCGGCGGTCTGTTCTCGATCGACCCGACGACGGGAATTGTTTCCGTCGCAGGTGACCTGGATGCCGAGACGGCAGGTCAGCATGAAATCGTCGTTCTGGCGACGGCATCAGATGGGGCGACACAATCGGAAAGTTTTACGATTTCCATTCGAGACGTGGATGAATATGACGTAACACCAGTTACGCACGTTGGTGGAGACATCGGCCCGATCTCGGAACATGCTTCTGGCGGGGAAGCCACTGGCATCGTCGTGACTGCAGACGACAAGGATGTCACTGATACGGTTGCCTACACGGTCGACGATCCCCGGTTCGTAATCGACGAACAAGGCATTGTCACCGTGGCAGAAGGTGCGCAATTCGACGCGGAAACCGAAGGCACGGTTTCCATAACTATTACAGCAACTTCGACGGATGGGTCACAATCTTCCCAGACCTTTGACCTCACGATTTCCGACGTCGATGAATATGACGTTTCCGCCGTGACCGATACGGATGCTTCGGACAACGCCATCGCCGAAGATGCCGCTGCCGGTACCCAGGTCGGCATCACGGCGCTGGCCACCGATGGGGATGTGACCGACACGGTTACCTATACGGTCTCGGACAGCCGCTTCACAGTCGATGCCAACGGTGTGGTCACAGTGGCTGCGGGGGCGTCCTTCGATGCGGAGACTGAAGGCTCCATCGCTGTCACGGTGACGGCAACGTCTACCGATGGCTCGACCTCGTCGGAGACCTTCACGGTTGCCGTCTCGGAC
>NZ_JBNKYW010000269.1:0-18762 GCF_050301095.1 Roseibium sp. | reverse complement strand
GTCGGAACTAGCCAGACCCGTGTTTCAGTGCCTTGGGACATGCGGCTCGCCTGGGACAAGGACGTTCCGGTCCGGTCGATCACCCTGCACGAGAAGGTCGCGGGCTCAGCCAAGCGGGTCTTCACCAAGATCCGCGGGCTCTATTCCGATCGGGAGATAAAGGCGCTCGGCCTAGATCTTTTCGGCGGCTCCCTGAACGTGCGCCGGATGCGCGGTGGCAATCGCTATTCCATGCATGCTTGGGGCATCGCTATCGACTTTGATCCGGAGCGCAACCGACTCCATTGGAAGCGGCCGCAGGCCCGGCTTTCACATGACGACGCCATTCCCTTCTGGCTGGCGTGGGAGGCTGAAGGGTGGGTGTCTCTCGGACGGGTTCGAAACTTCGACTGGATGCATGTCCAGGCAGCAAGGCTTTAGAGGATGAAAATCATGCTCAAGACATACAAGCGAGAAACAGCGTGGGCGATGCTGGTAGGCCTGGCTGCGCTTTGCGTTTTCGATCTCTGGACAGGCGGCAAGACAAACGCTCGTGATTGGGCGGACCTGTTCATCTATCCGGCGTTCGGGTTTGCAGTCGCTGCCTTCGGGTTCGATGCCGCTGCCAAGTGGCCGCGGTCAGGAAGGGAGCCCTGATATACATGCTCTTTTTTAAACTGGCGGCAAAGATACTGAACACCCCCGCTGGTGTCATTCTGGCCGCACTCTGTGCGGTGAGTTTGGCGGTCTTCGTTTGGCACAAAGTCGATAAGTCCAGTGCGGTTCGTCATGCCGTCGCAGAATACGTTGCCGATGTCGAACTGAGGGCAGTCAGGGCGCGCCTCGACGAACTTAGACGCCGCAAGGCCGTCTCTGATGGTGCCAACCATAATCTCCAAATTGAAGTGAACAAGGTCAATGCGGAAGCTGAGGCCTCAGCACAGGAGTTGGAACACTATGTTTCGACAGTCGAGGATGGCTGTGTTGTGCAGCCTGGTCTTCTTGACCGCCTGCGGTCACGTTGACGAACGGCTGCAAGCGGCAGCCACAACAGTCGGGCAAATCGAGGCGACCAGGTATCTGCCCGACTATCCGCTAGACTGCCGGCAGCAAGAGCGTTCCGGTGTCCGTATCGGCGAACCTCTTGACGCAGCCTTGATCCGGACAGACCAGGCCCTTGGCCGAGCTAATGCCCGCGTGCGGCGGTGCCACCAATGGTACGACGAAATCAAGTCAGGCTTTGAAAGGGAAATAGAGTGACAGAAGCGGAACTGCGGGAAATCGCGAGAGAAGGGGGGAAGGAGGGAGGCCGGGAAGCCGCGAGAGAAGTGCTCCGCGCGCTTGGAGTTGATGTGGAGCACCCGTTTGAAGCACAGAAAGACATGCATTTTCTTCGGGATTTCAGAAAGGGAACCTCCAGTGTCAAAGGGAAGGTAATCAACACGATTATCGGTGCTCTCGCGTTGGCTGGACTTTACAAACTTTTTTCCAGTCTCAAATAAGCCGTTTCGATGGAGGGCCTTTCACAGCGACTGAATTTACTTCCGGTTGTCGATACGGGAAATTTGTCCAATCGTTAAAAAAAATTCCCAATGTGGCTCTGCCCATATTGTGTCCATGCTGAATCCATGATCACAATGACGGGTCAAATAAAGAATTCCAGGGGTTCGTCATGAAGATATTACGTGGTTGGCAATCCGCCAGTACCTGGCCGAGACGTTCGGTTCTGAAGTTTTCATTGGCCGTTGCTGCAATTGCAGTCGCGGGAATGCAGCCGGCTGCGGCCAAGGACAAGCCGATCAAGGTTGCTGCGATCTATACCGTTCCGGTGGAGCAGCAGTGGGTCAGCCGCATCAACAAGGCCCTTGAAGCCGCGCAGGCCAGAGGGGACATCACCTACACATTTTCCGAAAATGTCGCAAATACCGACTACGAACGCGTCATGCGCGAATATGCAGAACAGGGCATGGACCTTGTCGTCGGTGAAGCCTTTGCAGTGGAACGGGCCGCTCGCAAGGTGGCTGCGGAATATCCCGACACCGCCTTTCTTATGGGGTCGTCATTTGGACCCGCGCAGCCGAATTTTTCTGTTTTTGACAACTGGATCCACGAACCGAGCTATCTGACGGGCATGATTGCCGGTGCGACCACCAAGTCGAACGTGATCGGCATGGTGGGCGGGTATGCCATTCCCGAGGTGAATCGGCTGATGAATGCCTTTATGGAAGGGGCCACTTCGGTCAATCCCGATGTGAAGTTCCTGGTGACCTTCATCAACTCCTGGTACGACCCGCCCAAGGCCAAGGAAGCAGCCTTTGCGATGGTCGACAAGGGAGCCGATATCCTTTACGCGGAACGTTTCGGCGTTTCCGATGCGGCCAAGGAAAAAGGTCTGCTGGCAATCGGCAATGTGATCGACACCGCGGGTGATTATCCCGGGACCATATTGTCGTCTGCCCTTTGGCACATGGAGCCGACCGTGGACCGGGCCATCGAGGCCGTGATTGCGGAAAGTTTCGAGCCGGCGGACTACGGTCCCTACAGCTTCATGTCCTATGGCGGGGGCAGTTTCGTCGTTGACGAAAGTCTGGCGCCAGAAGATGCGGTCGCATCGGCAAAGGCAAAAGAACAGGAAATCAAGGATGGACTGTTTCGGGTAAATGTGAACGACAGCGAGCCGAAGTCGACAATGTAGTTTGGCGATCGAACATTCCGGTGGCGGATTTGCCGCCACCGGCACTTGCCCACGGCAGCCAGCTGCCGAATTGCTTCCCTTTCCAGGTCTATTTGGAGATCGTGATGGCGGCTCCTGGTTTGTTCACGCCGGTTGTTCTGAAATTGGACGGCATAACCAAACGGTTCGGTTCCTTCTGCGCTAACGACAATGTCTCGCTCGAACTCCGCCAGGGCGAGATTCTGGCTCTTCTGGGTGAAAACGGCGCGGGCAAGACCACATTGATGAACATCCTTTTCGGCCACTATGTCGCCGACGAAGGCAATGTCCTTGTCGACAACGGAGGCGGCTCGCTTCGCGAGCTTGAGCCGGGGTCTCCCCATGCCGCATTGACTGCGGGTGTCGGCATGGTTCACCAGCATTTTACACTCGCCGAAAATCTCAGCGCTTTCGATAACATTCTATTGGGCACCGAGCCGCTTGCCGCGATCCGTTCCTCACGCCAGTCCGCACGCAAGAAATTGCAGGACCTGATGGAGCGCTCGGGGTTGAACGTCAATCTTGATACTCGTGTCTCTCAGCTATCGGTCGGCGAAAAACAGCGTGTCGAAATTCTGAAGGCGCTGTACCGCGATGCAAAGGTACTGGTGCTGGACGAGCCAACAGCCGTACTGACACCGCAAGAGTCGGAGATGCTGTTTGCAATTCTCAAGAAGCTTGCGAGCGACGGCCTTGGGATCATTTTCATTTCCCACAAGCTGGCGGAAGTGATTGCGTCGTCCCATCGCATCGCCGTTCTCAGAAGCGGGCGTAAAGTTGCGGACCTGCCGACCGCCGATTGCAATCAGCGTCAGCTGGCCGAATTGATGGTGGGACATGAAATTACCGAAACGGTAAGGGACAAAGGCAATCCGGGCGCTGGGCTGCTTGTTCTGAGTGGTGTGTCCGCCGGGCAAGGGCGGGATGCATTGCTTCACGTAAACCTGGAACTGAGGTCAGGTGAAATCCTTGGTATTGCAGGTGTTTCCGGAAATGGTCAGACGACGCTCGCCCGGGTCATTTCAGGCCTGGAACAGGTGACCACAGGTACAATTCTGCTTGAAACCGAGAACCTCAGCCGGGCAACGGCGCGCGCCATGATCGACAGTGGAATAGCAAGAATTCCGGAAGACCGGCACAAGGACGGCATTGTCGGAGCAATGAGCGTCGCTGAAAATCTCGCGATTGAAACGATCCGTGCACGCGAAAGCCAGAAATTCGGTTTGTTGCGGTTCGGCGCACTTCGAGATCGTGCACGACAGCTGATCGAGGCCTACGACATTCGTTGCCAGGGCGAAGAAAGCCCTGCTCGGCTTTTGTCCGGGGGCAACATCCAGAAGATTGTTTTGGCAAGAACCCTCGACCCTAATCCCAGGGTGGTGCTGGCAGCGCAGCCATCTCGAGGCCTTGATGTCGGGGCCACTTCCGAAGTTCACAAACGGTTGCTGGCAGCCAGGGCAAGGGGCGCAGGTGTCATCCTGATCTCCGAGGACCTGGACGAGTTGATGAGGCTTGCCGACAGGATTGCCGTGATGCACAGGGGGCACCTGTCGACCGCGGAGCCGACCGAAACCCTGGACAGAGGGACTTTGGGATTGCGAATGGCAGGGCATGAGGAAGTGGATGCTGCATGATACGGTTTGAACCCAGAGGGCCTGTCACCGCGCTGCGCATGATCGGCATTTCAGTTGCAGCCGCCGGAATTGCCCTGATCCTGGCGGCCGTTCCCATGATGTTTGCCGGGGTGTCCGTATTCGAAGCCTACGGGCTTATGTTCAAGGGTGCTTTCGGGTCATTGTTTGCATTCACTGAAATGCTGACACGCGCAACGCCCCTTATCCTGACGGGTCTTGCGGCAGCAGTCGCCTTCAGGGCAAAGCTCTGGAACATCGGCGCGGAGGGGCAGCTTTACGCCGGTGCCCTCGCGGCTGTTGCCGTCGGCTCCGGAGCTCTCCAGTTGCCTGCGCCGCTGCTTGTGCCAACAGTTGTTCTGGCAGGCGCGGTCGCCGGGGGGCTGGTCATGCTGGGGCCGACGCTTTTGAAAACGCGATTGGGTGTCGATGAAGTTGTCACCACTCTGCTTTTAAATTTCGTCATCCTGCTGTTTGTACAAATGATGCTGGAAGGGCCGATGAAGGATCCCATGGGTATGGGATGGCCGCAATCGGAACCGATCCTGGATGAAGCCGCACTACCGAAACTGATAGCCCGGATGCGCATCCACTGGGGATTGGTCATCGCGCTGGTTGCGGCGCTGGGCGTCTACTTTCTCTTCAAGCGGACAGTCTGGGGTTTCGAAATTCGGGCTGTCGGTGAAAACGCCCCGGCGGCTCAACATGCAGGAATTCCGGTGACTGCAACCTTCATCCGGGTAGGGCTTTTGTCCGGTGCACTTGCTGGGCTCGCAGGGGTTGGCGAAGTTGCCGGGCTGAAAGGGTATCTCACGGCCGATCTCTCGCCGGGGTTCGGATACTCCGGCATTGTGGTTGCGATGCTTGCCGGATTGTCGCCAATCGGCGTTGTGTTCGCGGCTTTGTTTATTGCCAGCATCTTCGTCGGTGCTGATTCCATGTCGCGTGCAACCGGCGTTTCCAACTATCTCGCTGACCTGATCGTAGCCATGGCTTTGCTCTGTGTTCTGGTGTCAGGGCTATTCCTAAGGTTCAGGATCAGGATTGTCCGACGACGGTCTGGCAGGGAGGCCGCAGAATGAGCGACATTCTCGAAATTCTGGTTTCAGCGAATTTCTGGGCAGCGTCCCTGCGGATCGCAACGCCGCTGATTTTCGGAGTGCTGGGCGCGCTGATTTGCGAAAGGTCAGGCGTTCTGAATCTCGGGATCGAGGGGATTTTCACCGCCGGCGCCATGGCGGGTTGGATGGCGGTCTGGCTCGGAGCGGGCCTTTGGGGAGGCGTCCTGGTTGCAGCGCTTGCCGGGGCTTTTTTCGGACTTATTCACGCAATTCTGACAGTTCCTCTTGGGCTGTCCCAACACGTATCCGGCGTCGGCGTCACCCTGTTTGCAACGTCGCTGAGTTACTTCGTCTACCGGACAGCCTTGCCGGACGTCTCTTCCCCGCCGCGCATCACCGCTTTCCAGCCGCTCGATGTGCCGGGACTGTCAGACCTGCCGTTCATTGGACCTGTGCTTTTCCAGCAAACCGCCCTGACGTTTCTGGCCTTGTTGCTGGTTCTGATCACCGCCTATGTGCTGTACCGCACGCCTCTCGGACTTGCGATACAGGCGGTAGGAGACAATCCTTCGGCCGTGGAATCCCAGGGGCTCTCCGTCTTTGCACTTCGAATTGGTACTGTTGTCGCCGGATCCGCCATCATGGCACTCGGTGGAGCTTTTCTGACGATGTCCGCATTCGATGCGTTTTTCTTCGGCATGGTGAACGGACGTGGGTGGATCTGTATTGCTCTGACAGTGTTTGCTTCATGGAGACCGGGAAAGGCGCTTCTTGGGGCACTGCTGTTTGGGGCGTTTGACGCTTTTCAAGTGCGTCTGCAAACGGAAGTCGGCAATTTTGTTCCGGGCCAGGTATTCCTGATGATGCCCTATGTGCTCTCCATCCTTGCCCTGATCGTGGTTGCCCGCCGGGCCGATTATCCAAGAGCTCTGCTCGTTCCATATTTCCGCGGGCAGCGCTGACGGGACCAGTTCAATGAGTTTTGACCTTCTTGTAAAAAACGCAAACCTGCCGGATGGACGCAACGGTGTTGATATTGCTTGCAGCAACGGGCAGATCGTGGCCGTTGAAAGGGCAATTGATGCTGAGGCCGGGCAGGTGCTTGAAGCCGGTGGCCGGTTGGTCTCCCCCCCCTTTGTCGACAGCCATTTCCATATGGACGCGACGCTGTCACTTGGTCTGCCAAGGATGAACCGGAGCGGAACTCTGCTGGAAGGAATTGCCCTCTGGGGGGAATTGAAGGAAATCCTGACCGTCGAGGCAGTAATAGAGCGAGCGCTGAAATACTGTGATCTCGCCGTCTCTCAAGGGCTCCTTGCCATCCGCTCACACGTGGATGTCTGTGACGATCGCCTGACCGGAGTCCAAGGGCTTCTGGAGGTGCGGGAAAAGGTCAAACCCTATATCGATCTGCAACTCGTTGCCTTTCCCCAGGACGGTCTGTTTCGCTCTCCCAATGCCGAAAAGAACCTTCTGAAGGCACTCGATATGGGCGTCGATGTTGTAGGAGGCATTCCGCATTTCGAAAGGACCATGTCCGACGGCGCTGCTTCGGTGACACGGCTCTGCGAGATCGCTGCCGAACGGGGTCTCATGGTTGACATGCATTGCGACGAAACCGACGATCCGATGTCGCGTCATATCGAGACGCTTGCCTATGAGACGCAGAGGCTCGGACTGCAGGGGCGTGTTGCCGGCTCGCATCTGACCTCCATGCACTCCATGGACAACTACTACGTCTCCAAACTGTTGCCGTTGATTGCGGAAGCTGAAGTTCACGCGATTGCCAATCCGTTGATCAACATCACGTTGCAGGGCCGTCACGATACTTACCCGAAAAGACGGGGGCAGACCCGGGTACCGGAAATGCGCTCTTACGGGATCAACGTGGCCTTCGGCCATGATTGCGTAATGGACCCCTGGTATTCGATGGGCTCGGGCGACATGCTGGAAGTTGCCAGTATGGGTCTCCATGTCGCCCAGATGACCAGCCGGGACGCCATCCGGTATTGCTTTGACTGCGTGACCGCTCATCCAGCCAAAGCCATGGGGCTGGAAAACTACGGCGTTGAGAAGGGCTGCAAGGCGGACTTTGTGTTGCTGCAGGCGCGCGACGCAATTGAGGCGATCCGTCTCAAGGCGACAAGGCTTGCGGTCGTCAAGGCGGGCAGGGTCATCGCAAGGTCGCCGGAACGCCGAACCGAGTTATTTCTTGCCGGCCGGCCGGCTGTCATCAATGCCGCTGATTACGCGCCCAACGAAGGCTAGGGTCAGGATCCATTTGGCCGGCGTTGTGTTTTTTCGGCAAGGCGCAGGTCTAGGGGCAATGCCGGGTCTCGGAAAAGACATGCAACGCAGCCCGAAGAACCTCCAAAGCCGGCCTCTGGTGGACCATACCCGCCCACCGGACGTTGTTGCGCCGCTCGCACGGTCAACCGAACCACGCTGCGCAACGCGTCTCGCCGGCAACCGGGAAGGATCCATCAAATGAGTCCGTACCCTCGCAGGATATCCGAGTTTGGCGGGTAGCCACTGAAGGAGTTGCCTGTCGGTGTGTTGTCCGGGAGTTGTCGACGCACTGTTCACATTTTTAGTGCTAGTGGATTGATTCTTGCCTCACTATCTCTGGTTCACAAACAAAATCAGCCCGAGTTGCTGGATTGAATTGGAGAGAACGATGAACAACAGTGGAAGCACCATCCTGCAGATTGATGCATCGGCCAGAAAGACAGGTTCAGTGACCCGAGAACTGACAAGCGCCATGGTCACACAGCTTCTGGACAAGTCACCGGACGCAAAGGTTCTGACACGCGACGTCTCGCAGGGGCTGCCTTTTCTCGACGAAGACTGGGTTGGCGCAAACTTTACGGATTCCGCAGAACGCACTGCCGAACAGAAATTGAAACTGGCCCTTTCCGACACTCTGGTCGCCGAGTTGGAAGCGGCCGATACGATCGTCATTGGAGCACCTGTCTATAACTTTGGTATTCCGGCGGCGCTGAAGGCCTGGGTGGATCTGATTGCGCGTGCGAGAAAGACCTTTCAATACACCGAGAACGGGCCGGAAGGACTATTAAAGGGTAAGAAAGCGTTTGTGGTTGCTGCTTCCGGCGGTACCAAAGTGGGGTCCGAAATAGACTTTGCCGTGAACTATCTGAAGCATATTCTTGGCTTTGTCGGCATTACCGATGTCACGGTCGTTGCGGCGGATCAGCTCATGATGGATCCTGGCAACAGGGACAATGCCCTTGCACAGACACGCGAACTTGCCGCGTAAGTCTTTCAAAACCGGCCGGAGCAAATTTGCATCGGCCGGTTCGTCAGTTTTTTGCAAGATTTGATAACAAAATCAGAAGTTGCAATCTTCTTCACATAACCGCCAGAACGGTGGAGTTCCCCAAGGTTGCAATGCCGGCAAACTGCGGAACAGCAGTGCAAACGCACTGCTCACCGAAAGTAGTCAACGTCCACAGTCCCTTACGCCATCGCAAGGCATATCACTTGGAGAAGGTTTCTTGTCTTGTTGAATCTTATTGCCGCTCGATTGCTAGCGGTTTCGAATCATTAAACTTTTACCGATTGGCTCAGATCACACCGACCACGATTGCAGCCAGAAAAACGAAGGCCACGACAAAGGCAATCATGTTCAGGTTCCGTGCTAGAATCATCTGTCCGCTCCCGATTACCTCTCATTGATGGTGCGATACTAAGACAGGCAAATCGTGAAACGAAGCGAAAAAGATGTTGCGCTGCAATGCGGAAATGCGCTCCAGAGTTGCAGATCTTGACGGTTTGTTAAATAAATCATTGAAAGAAAACGAAACATACCGTGACAGGAGGTCCACACCGGAAAACCGGGCGTGCAATTTTTTTTCCTCTCGCTGTTCCTGCCCGCCGCCTCCGGCAGGCTATTTGTTGTCATGCCGGGACGCAGGAACACGCGTTTGGGCAGCGGTAGCGTCCTGTTAAGAGTGTTTTGCTAAATTCAGTCTGAACGCGACAGGCGCGTCGGAGTGAGGATGATCAGTCTTGCAAAACTTGCCGATCTGGCGAGAGACAACAGCGCGAGTGGCCGGAAAGGCCTGATCGGCACGCTGACGGATCTCTTTGTCAGTTCCGGTGACGACCGGGACGAACAGATCAGCCTGCTGTTCGGCGATATTGTCATGAAGGTTCTCGGCCAGCTTGAAGAAGAAACCCGGATGGTTCTTTCCAAACGGGTGTGCCGGGAAAAGGACGCGCCGCATGAGTTGATGGTCAGGCTGGCCAACGACACCTTTGCCGTAGCAGAGCCGGTACTGGAACATTCCCCCACTCTTTCTTCAGATGATCTGGTAACGATTGCCTCCTCTGCTTCCATGGACCACCTGGGGGCAATTGCAGGCCGTGAAACGGTCGACAAGGCTGTCACCAAAGTGCTGGTCGACCGAGGCGATGCCATGGTGCTGACCAAAGTGGCGGAGAACAAGGGGGCTGAGTTCGCCGATGCCTCTTTTCTGAAGCTTGTCGAAAAGGCGCGGACCGATGTTTCCATCCAGGCCGCTCTCATCAAGCGGTCGGACCTGCCAGACGAAGCGGCGCATGCCTTGCTGCCGTTTCTGACCGAAGAACTCAAAGAGCGCGTGAGTTCCCTGGGCGCCGACAATACACTCGTCCAACTGCTTGCGGAACGGGCCGCGACGGAAGTTGCTGCCCGAACTCAACGGCTTGAGGACGCGAGGGAACAGTCGAATGCCCTGATCCGGGATGTCGTCAGCAAAAAGACGAAGATCGACGACGCCGTAACATTGTTCGCCAGAGCGGACAGGACCGCCGAACTCGGCATGCTGCTGGCGAAAGTCAGTGATCTTCCGCCTGCTGCCGTTTCTCAACTTCTGTTCAGTGCGAGCGACAAGCCGCTCATCATCCTGTGCAAAGCGAATGGTGTCACGGCCGATGCCTACAAGGACATCCTGACCATGCGCGCCAGACGGTTGCGCATTGGTGGCCTGGAACTGAATGCTGCCATCCAGCGTTATGCGGCGTTGACCGAGGAAGGCGCCCGTAGATCGCTTGAAACCCTGAAGCAGTCTGGATCGGCCTACGGTCTGAAGACGGGTGAGGACAAAGCTCAGGCGGACGCGCAATCACAAAAGAAAAACATTCCCTTTGCGTCCAGCAGGCGAAGTTCCTCCAGTTAGAAGGTTTTTTCGGCTGGAGGAAAGTGCGGTCAACTTCTGCCCTGTTGAAAGTCTGCGCCAAACGGCCTTTTCATCTGCCAGAACGGGTCCTCAGGTCGACGACCTTTGCATTGCCGCGGTCATGGCCGCTGCAGAGATCAGAAAGCCACCTCCCACCTTGTTGACGAGACGAAGCAAGGACGGGTTGCGCAGTTTTTGACCTATGGCCGCTGCGACCAGCGCATAGGCCGCCGCATTCACGATTCCGAGCACCACGAAAGTCATTCCAAGCAAAGTCAATTGCGGAATGACGGGAGCTTGCGGGGAGATGAAATGTGGCAGAAAGGCCATGAAGAACACGATCCCCTTCGGATTGAGCGCCGTGACCAAATAGGCGTGCCAGAAAATTTTCCGGTTCGAAACGTCGGGTACCTGTTGCGAGCCGAGCACCTGCGGACGGCTGCGCCACATCTTGATACCCAGCCAAACCAGATAGGTGGCTCCAATCCATTTCAGCACAGTGAAGGCGTCGGCAGACGCGGCCAGAATGGCGCCGAGACCCATCAGGGAAACTGCCGCCGCTGTGGCATCCCCCAATCCTACCCCCATGACACTTGCAAAGGCTGACTTCCTTCCCTGGGTAATGGCATAACTCACGACCAGCATGATGGTCGGCCCCGGGATGGCAAGGACGATCAGGGTCGCAACGACATAGGCGGAATAGAGCTCGGACGTCATGGGAAAATTCCGGTTTCAGACGGGAAACCATAGACGCCACGCGGACCGTGTTCAATCATGTCACGGAACATACGTGCTCAGTCGGACGGAATTGGTATGACGAACGGCGCAACATTCTTTTTCATGTTCCTGATGCCCGGGATCTTTCTTCAAGAAGCGACAGCGTCAGAACCTGTTCCAGCGCACAAGCCCTTTGAAACTTCAATGAAGGAGAGTTTTGACAGGCGCGCCGCTATTCCGGCTGCCAAGCCGAAGCTCGGAAAATCAGATGAATTCAAGCCGAACGGGATGGCCGCTCTGAAAAAGACTCATGACCGTTGTAACGTCCCGGGAGCTCTGCTGGAGACTGCTGAACCGGTCGGGAATACTTCCGGCACGGACGCACATTGCGATATTGTGGATCCCGTCAAGTTGACCGGAGTCGAGTTGGGGGAAATCACCACAACGTTCTCGGCGCCTCTGACGGTTTCCTGCGAATTTGCGGGGGTGTTGACGGAATGGCTTCGGGAAGATGTGCTACCAGCAGCAAGAGAGACACTTGCCAGTCCGGTCTCGGTCATTACGAGTGGGCCCGGATATCAATGCCGGCGGCGGAACAACCAGCCTGACGGCAAGATCTCCGAGCACGCGCTGGGCAGGGCTGCCGATCTGACGCAATTCCACTTTGCCAACGGCGTTGCGGTAACAGTCGAAGACGATTGGGCAAAGGACACTGACAAAGGGAGGTTCCTGAAAACAGTGCACGGTTTGGCCTGTGGACGTTTCACGACTGTCCTGGGGCCGGACGCGGACCCGAACCACCGGGCGCATTTCCACCTGGACACAGGCTGCCATGGCAAGACCTGCACCTATCTCATCTGCCAATAAATTTTGTTTGTGTTTCACTCGCGGCTTGCAAATCGGGTGCAGGCTTGTTCCCCTTAGCTGATCGTCTTTCTAATCGGGAATTGCTGATGGAACGATACAAGACTGCCAAAGATGCCGCGCTCAAGCTTCGACCCGACCAGCCGGTCTACTGTTTCCGGCCGAAGGTGCTGCATGAAGATGCCCGCAGGTTTCAAGACTTGTTTCCCGGAAAAACCGCTTATGCCGTGAAGACCAACGGCGAACCGTTTGTTCTGAAATCATTGGCAAAAGCCGGGATCGATTGTTTCGATGTGGCTTCGCCTGCCGAGTTCGCGGCGGTAAAGTCCGCCGCCCCGAAGGCGGAGATGCTCTACATGCATCCGATCAAGGCCCAATCGGACATCCGTCTGGCCCTGGAAGTTTATGGCATTCGGACCCTTTCCCTGGATCACGAGGATGAAGTCGCCAAGATCCTGCGCATCGTGCGGGCGCTGGATATCGATCCTGGAACCATCACTTTATTCGTGCGGATCGCGACCAAGGGGCACGCCGCCTATGAGCTTTCCAAGAAATTCGGCGCAGCGCCCGGCCATGCCGTCGAGCTGTTGCAGCGTATCGACAGGATCGGTTTCAAATGCGGTCTGTGTTTCCATGTCGGCAGCCAGATCGAGGAACCGGAGACCTATGAACGTGCACTGGCATCGGCGGACTGGATCAGGTCGAGGGCAGGAGTGCCGATCGTCGAACTCGATGTCGGAGGTGGCTTTCCCGCCAAATACGGTCACGACCCACGCAGGAAGACGCCGGAAATGCCGTCGCTCGAGGAGCTGATGGCGCAGCTCAAGGCCGATATTGCCGATTGGCAGTTCAACGAGTTGCCGCTAGTGGCCGAACCCGGGCGCGTGATCGTTGCCAGGTCCATTTCACTGATCGTGCGGGTGCTGTTGAAAAAGGGTCGGCGTCTCTACATCAACGACGGTATCTGGGCATCGCTCTCCGACAGCTGGACCGGAAAGATCACGCTGCCGGCTCGTTTCATTCCCGATCCGGCGCGCAAGACACGTTCGGGGCACGCGGACAAGATTGTACCCTTCAAGGTCTGTGGTGCGACTTGCGACAGCGTCGATATCCTCTCGCGCCCCTTCTGGCTTCCGGAAACCGTCGACACCGGCGACTGGATCGAAATCGGCCATATCGGCGCTTACAGTCTGTCGCTCAGGACTCGATTCAATGGGTTCTACCCGGAGAAGGTGATCGAGGTGGAAACGCCGTTCGATGCCGGTGAGGCACCGGAGGGCTTTGCTTCGATCGAGACGATGGCGGACTGAAATCAATCTGGCCGGACGTGAAAAAGGCGGCAGCAAGCGGATGGCCAGTTCGGCTGGCCTGTCGCTTGTCGCCGCGAGGTGTCAGGCTTGGTTCGAAGACCTTCTTTTGATCACGGAGTTACTGGCAGAAGCGCTGTTCACCCCGGTAGGTCGTGAAAGTGCCGGTGGACGGATTGAACGACCTGTATTTCGACGAGCAATAGTCGTACCAGGCAGGGCTCCAAGGCTGGTAACCGACGGGACCCTGAACGCGACCGGGGTACGGAGCAGGCGGATAGTAATCGACCGGAGGCGGGCCGGCATAGCTCGGCTGATTGGTTGCGCCCAAGAGGATGGCACCCGCAGCCAGACCGATGATACCGGCGGCAACCGCTGCGCCGACATTATCGTTGTTCTTGTGGCGCCTTTTATTGTGGCGCTTGTGTTTGCGGTATGAGCCATGGCGCTCGTGATAGCCGCCGTGGTGCTCGCGCCAGCCGTGCCGCGAACCTGCTTCCGCAGTCGCGACCGTCGGCAAAAGAAGGGCCCCTGTCAGGGCGGCGGCGATAAGGCGTTTGCTCAAGATAGTCATCGGTTCTCTCTCCAAGGGCTTGCGCCTTTTGTGAGTGGCGCCGTAGCTGATGGTCGGAAAATCACACAAGTGCCCTGAACCGGTTCTGATATGGCCGTTCATCTGGCGTTCAGGTTTCTGATATGGGTTTGGGAACACGAAAACGCGGACATGAGCCGGAAGCGAATTCCGGCTGGAAAGGGCTCACGTGGAAAGTCAGGACGAAACAGGCAGGGAAAAGAAATCCGTCATCCGGCCGACGGACGATCAGGCGCGCCAACTGGCCAAGGGGCTCGTCAGGAGTGCCCGGTTCGGGGCACTAGCAGCACTTGAAGCCGGAACAGGACATCCGCTGGCGAGCCGCGTTGCCGTTGCCTCCGACATAGACGGCACACCGGTCATTCTGACGAGCCTGCTCTCGGGTCACACTGCCGCCATTCTCGAGACGCCTTCCTGTTCGTTGCTGGTTGGGGAGCCGGGCAAGGGGGATCCCCTGGCGCATCCGCGAACTTCGCTCTTTTGCAAGGCGGTTCGGATCGAAAGAGGCAGCCCAACCCACAATCGTTTGCGTTCACGCTATCTTGCTCGTCACCCCAAAGCGGAACTCTACGTCGATTTCGGCGATTTTTCCTTCTTTCGACTTGAACTCGAGCGCGCAAGCCTGAACGGGGGCTTCGGCAAGGCCTTCGAACTGCAGAAAGAGGACCTTCTTACGCCCGTTGACGACCCCGAGCGCTGGAGCGCAATGGAAGCCGGCGCCGTTACCCACATGAACGAAGACCACAAGGAAGCGGTCAGGCTCTATGCCGAAGCCCTGTGCAAGGCGGACAAGGCAAACTGGCGTCTGGCGTGCCTTGATCCGGAAGGTCTCGATCTGGTTGCCGGCGACAAGGTCGAACGGCTCTGGTTTGCAGATCCGCTTGATGATCCTCAGGACTTGCGATCGGTACTGGTTGCCTTGGCGGTGCAGGCGAGAAATATCTGACCGTTTCCCGAAAAGGCATTCGAAACTGTCGCCTGTTTGCACTGGTGCAAAACCGCTTGTCCGGATAGAAATGGTCACCTTTTCAATCAGGACGATTGTTTTGCCTACGCTCTAACCGGTCTTCGATCCCGCAATTGCGCTCAATCGGGCGCGTATTTGACTTGTTCGTCAAGGTGGCGGATCGGGACCGGTGTGGCTGTGCCAAACCGTATCTGAACCTTCCGATACGCTGCTGAATTTACCGTTGCTTTAGCCAGACTGTGTGCCTGCGTCCGAGGACGTGCGGCCGTCCCGACAGCCCGTTGACGGACTTCCCACGAAGGAAGACCAACGGAATGTCGTCTTTGTTGAAGTTTGAATGGACCATCCTGAGCGATGTCGTGCCTGCCATTCACCGCCCCTGCGGCCGTTGCGGCGTTGTGCGGGCTTTTGTGTCATCCGGAAAATTTCGCCTGAATGCAAATGGCAGCCGGTTGGACGCCTGGCTGATCTATCACTGCCGCGCCTGTAACAAGAGCTGGAACCGAACTCTGTTCGAGCGACGCCCCGTCAAATATCTTGTTGAAGGAGAACTCGAAGCGCTCCAGTCGAATGACCCGGCCATGGCCGACGGATTTGCCCGTAAAGGCTGCCGGTCCACGCAGGCGGAGCCCGGTCGCAGTCAAACCGGAACAGAAGCCGGCTTCCACCTGAAAATGCGGATGAGCGGCCAGGACGGGGAGCAGACCGGTGAAACGCTTCTCGTGATCCGCAATCCAGATCGTTGCAGAGCGCGTTTGGACCAGATCGTCGCAAAAGGTCTGGGCCTGTCCAGAAGGAAGGTTCTACTGCTGAGCGAGGCGGGGGAGTTGTTCATCTCCGATGCTTCCCGCAAGCCTCTGAGGCGACCGGCGCCACGCGAGCTGACGATCGTCATCCGGGACAAGGGAGATGCAATGCTTGTCAACCGGCTGATCGAAAAGGCAGGCGCCAAGTAGCCGGAACGGTTTTCGGGGAGCAATCTTGTAACAAAACGGACGCCAGGCCTGTAACGAGATACCGGCCTGGCGTTCACTGTTCGCGTTCTTGGCCTCAGGCCGCTCCCCAGCCGCCGGCCGTCGGAGTGATGACGGTAACGGCCTCGCCTGCTTCCAGGACCGTCTGGTCGCAGCCCTCGAGCACCTGGACTGTTCCGCCCAGCCTGCGGACTTCCGTCCGGCCGAGTTCTCCGTCGGATCCTCCTGCAAGGCCCTTCGGTGGAACCGTGCGGTGGGAGGCAAGGATGGCGCAATCCATTTTTTCCAGGAAACGCAAGGTTCGCCGTGTACCGTCGCCGGCAGACCACTTGCCCTTGCCGCCGGACCCCTTGCGGATATGGAAATCTTCCAGAAGAACGGGGAACCGGAATTCCAGTACTTCCGGGTCTGTGAGGCGCGAGTTGGTCATGTGGGTGTGCACGCCGTCAGTGCCGTTGAAACCGGGACCCGCCGGGGAACCGGAACAGATGGTTTCATAATACTGGTAGATGTCGTTGCCGAAGGTCAGGTTGTTCATCGTGCCTTGCGCGTTTGCCATGGCGCCGAGCGCGGCGAAGACCGCGTTGGTGACATGCTGCGAGGTTTCCACGTTGCCGGCGACAACCGCCGCCGGATAGGACGGACGCAGCATGCAATCGTCCGGGATGATGATGTTGATCGGTTTCAGGCAACCGGCATTCATGGGGATGTCGCCGTCGACCATCACACGGAAGCAGTAGAGGATCGCGGCCCGGGTGACCGGCTCCGGAGCATTGAAGTTGTTGGGCCTAACGCCGGAGGTGCCGGTGAAGTCCACCGTGGCTTCGCGCTTTTCCTTGTCGACCGTGATCTTGACCTTGATGAGCGAGCCTTGATCCGTCGGATATGCGTATTCGGAATCCTTCAGGGCCTCGATTACCCGGCGCACGCTTTCTTCCGCGTTGTCCTGCACGTGCCCCATATAGGCCTGAACCACGTCCAGCCCGAAATGGGCGACCATTTTCCGAAGTTCCTGAATGCCCTTCTCGTTGGCCGCGATCTGGGCGGAGAGATCGGCGACATTCTGGTGCGGGTTTCTGGCCGGGTAGGGGTGGTTGGTCAGGAGTTCGACGAGTTCCTGCTCGCAGAACCGGCCCTCGTCGACGATCTTGAAATTGTCGAAGAGGACGCCTTCCTCGTCCACGTTGGTGGCGCGCGGTGTCATGGAACCCGGAGCCGAGCCTCCGACATCGGCATGGTGGCCGCGGGAGGCAGACCAGAACAGGATTTCCTTGCCGTCATCATCGAACACCGGGGAAACCACCGTAATATCGGGCAAGTGTGTTCCACCGTTATAGGGCGCGTTGAGCGCGAAGACGTCACCCGGTTTGATCTTGCCCTTGTTGAGCTTGATTACCGTCTCGACGGACCGGTCCATGGACCCCAGATGCACCGGCATGTGCGGCGCATTGGCAACCAGCGCACCACTGGCGTCGAACACAGCACAGGAAAAGTCCAGACGTTCCTTGATGTTGACGGAATAGGCGGTGTTCTGCAGCGTCACGCCCATCTGTTCCGCGATGGACATGAACAGGTTGTTGAACACTTCCAGCATGACCGGGTCGGCATGGGTGCCGATGGCCTCCGTCCGTTTCAGCGGTACGATCCGCTTCAGGATGACATGATCCTTGGCGTTGACTTCCGCCTGCCAGCCGTCCTCGACGGCAATCGTCGCATGGGGCTCGATGATGACGGCTGGGCCCGTCACCTTCATGCCCGGCCTCAGCGCAGCACGCTTGAAGATCCCTGCGTCATGCCACGTGCCTTCCGAATAAAGGCGTGAAGTTGTCGCCGCCACCGGTGTTTCCGATGCCAGGGCCAGGTCGGGTTCGACGAGCCCCGCACCGCCGCCTGCGGTTTCCACCTCCAACGCCTCCACGACAACCGGCTTGTTTTCATAGGCAAAGCCGAATTGCTTCTTGTGGGCGTCCTCGAAAGCCGCGCGCATTTCTGCAACGCCGCCAAGCGGTACCGGCAGCGGTGTATCGGTTCCATCGTAGCGCAGATGCGTGGTCGCGGTGGTCCGGCGATGGTTCGTGGAGATGTCCTGCCGTTCCAGTTCCGCCTCGGTATGACCCGCAAGCTGGTCACGCAACGCAAGCAGCTCCGGCATCAGGTCTTCCGTCAAGGTCCTCACCACCGCCTGCTGACGGTCGGCGCGGATGTCGGCGAGCCCCATGCCATAAGCCGACAGGATGCCGGAGAACGGATGCAGGATGACCGTCTTCATGCCAAGGCTGTCAGCAACCCGGCAACCGGTCTGGCCACCCGCACCGCCGAAACAGGTCAGAGCATATTCGGTAACGTCATAGCCGCGCTGAACGGAAATCTTCTTGATGGCGTTGGCCATGTTTTCGACGGCGATCTTCAGGAAGCCGTCGGCAACCTCTTCCGGCGTGCGGCCGTCGCCGATTTGTTCTGCGAGGTCCGAGAATTTCCGGTGCACGATATCGCCGTCGAGCGGCTGGTCCTGGTTCGGACCGAAGATCTTCGGGAAGAATTCCGGAGCCAGTTTGCCGGTCATCAGGTTGGCATCGGTCACCGTCAGCGGTCCGCCGCGCCGATAGCACGCCGGGCCGGGATTGGCTCCGGCCGAATCCGGCCCGACCTGGAAGCGTCCGTCCGCGTAATGCAGGATCGAGCCGCCACCGGCGGCAACCGTGTGGATCATCATCATCGGGGCGCGCATGCGCACGCCTGCGACTTCGGTCTCGAAGGCACGCTCGTAGTCGCCGTCA
>NZ_JBNKYW010000268.1:0-7162 GCF_050301095.1 Roseibium sp. | reverse complement strand
ATGCGGGACATCCTGTCCGTTCTGCAAAACGTTGAACCGGAGCTTTCAAAATCCGAACGGATCCTGGCCTCACTGCTGCGCAGTGAGCCCGAGTTCATCGTAAATGCGGGTATCACTGACGTGGCGGAACGGGCGGGTGTGTCGCCGCCGACAGTCACGCGTTTCTGCAGGCGCCTTGGCTGCGAGAGCTACACCGCCTTCAAGGTCCAGGTGGCACAGGTCACCTTCGCAGGAACGCGATACCTGTCCGCGGATGCCGCCTCGGTCGCTCCACAGGACATCGCGGACAGCTTGCTGCTTCAACTTCAGGACGCGGCGGTCAAGACGCGCAAGACCCTCGACATGGACGCCGTCCTGAAAGCGGCCGATTTGATTGGACAAGCCGGCCTCGTTGCAACCTTTGGCGCGGGCGGTACGTCCTCAATGATCGCCGACGAACTCCAGAACCGCTTTTTCCGGCTGGGTCTGAGAACCGTCAGCGTCACCGACCACGCCATGCAATTGATGCAGGCGGCCACCATGCGGCACGGGGATGTCGTGCTCGCCTCTTCCGTATCCGGATTGAACCTCCAGATGGTTCGTGCCCTGGAAGCGGCGAAAGCCTATGGCGCCAGCATCATCGCCCTCACCCGCCCCGGCCGGCCAGTTGCGGAACAAGCGGATGTCACCATCGCCATCGACCTTCCGGAAGGCGACAACATTCTGCGGCCAAGCAGCAGCAGGTACGCCTTCCTGTTCGTCACCGACCTTCTCGCGACCCTGGTTGCGATGAAACGGGGAGACGAGGCCAGGGAAAGCCTGAGGCGGGTCAAGCATCAACTCAGCAACTCCCGTGACCAAGACGACAAGGAAGCCCTTGGTGACTGACAAGACTTCAAAGCCCGTTGCCGTCGTGACCGGCGCAGCAGGCGACATCGGTGCGGCCATTGCCGCACACCTGTCGCATTCCCACCGTGTCGCGGCCGTCGACATCGACCTTGAAGCCCTGAAAGGAACGGTTTCGTCACTCAGTCAAGGCGGGACCGACATCACGCCCTTCCGCTGTGACCTTACCGATGCGGCTGATCTGAAGCGTCTCGGCGAGGCTGTCCGGCAGATTGGACAGGTCGACACGCTCATCAACAATGCTGGCGCTGCTGCAAGTCTGACGCTGCACCAGATGACGACGGAAACGCTCGCCAGTGACGTCGCGCTGAACCTTGAAGCCGCCCTCAATTGCTTCAAGACCTTTGAACAAGACCTTATCGGCAGCGGGTCGGGTACTGTCGTCAACATCGCGTCCGTGAACGGTCTTGCCGCGTTCGGACATCCAGCCTACAGCGCCGCGAAAGCCGGTTTGATCCATGCCACACGCGCGATCGCGGTCGAATACGGCAAATACGGCATCCGTGCCAATGCCGTCGCGCCGGGAACCGTCAAAACCCAGGCCTGGAAGATTCGCCAGGAGGCAAATCCCGACGTCTTTGAGGAAGCCCTTTCCTGGTACCCCTTCAAAACCTTGCCGGAACCGTCCGATATAGCGGAAGCAGTCGCGTTTCTGGTCAGTCCGTCGGCCCGTTGCATCACAGGCGTCTGCTTGCCGGTGGACAGCGGTCTTACTGCTGGTTCCCCCGCCCTTCCCCGAACCTTCACACAATCTTCCGATTTTGACGGATTATAATTCATGACCCAATTTGTACTTGATTGTTTCTACCGTCCAACCGATGACCTGAAAGGGTCCCGGCTCGAGTTTGCCCTGACCAATACCAGCGCCAAAACAGCGAAAAACTTCACGCTTGCCTATACGGCTGTCTTACGGGCGGAGGCCGGCGCCGCCCTTGAAAACGCTGACAGTTTCAGCCGGATCGCCAACTTTCACGAAGTCACACCACCGGCCGGTCTTGAGATCTCACCGGGGGGCACCTGGAAATTCGCCATCACCGGGCTTGCCAATGTGGCGCGCCACCGCCTGGACGGACCCAAGTCCGGCTATGTGAGCGAGGGCGGAAAAATTGTCGACGTTCTGTGCAACGACCTGGAAACCCTGGAGGAACTTGACACCGGTGAACGGCGGGTCATTCCCGAAGGCAAGCTCGAAACACCGCTGCACATTGTTCCTTGGCCACAGCAGGTCGGCATTACGGCTTATCAAGAAGGAATGCACGCCTTTCATGTCGCCAGCGGATCCGTTGAGGAAAAGGCGGCGGCAGCCAGGATCAACGCGCTGTCCAACCGGCTGTTCCCCGAGAGCCCCTATCCCTTCCGCTTTGAACAATCCCACCACCAGACCGATCTTCAATTTGATCAGGAGAACACTCTCCCGGAAGACGGGTATCGGCTCCGCTTCTCCGCAGAAAAAGCGACGCTCACCTACGGCGGCAATGCAGGGCTTGGCTACGGCCTGACGGTTCTGGCGCAAATCGCCCATGGCGCCTACAGCGATCCGGATAGCTTCCTTTTTCCAGCTGAAGGTGTCATCGAGGATTCTCCGAGATTCGCCTGGCGCGGCACTCATCTCGATGTCTCACGCCATTTCCGCGGAACGCGGGAAGTCATGCGCCTTCTCGATATCCTGGCATGGGGCCGGATGAATGTCTTCCAGTGGCACCTTACGGATGACGAGGGGTGGCGCCTTGAAATCAAGGCCTATCCGGAGCTGACGGTCAGTGGCGCAAGACGCGGTCCAGGTTGCCAGCAAGTGCCGCAGCTCGGCTTTGCCTCCGAGGTCTATGAAGGTTCCTATACGCAGGACGAGATCCGCGATATCGTTGTTCATGCGACGAGCCTCAACATCGACATCCTGCCGGAGATCGACATACCGGGTCATTGCACGGCGGTTCTGAAGACCTATCCGCATCTTGCCGATCAGGCGGAAACACCGGAAAGCTATCACTCGATCCAGGGATATCCGAACAACGCTCTCAATCCGGCAATGGAGGAAACCTACACCTTCCTGGAAAAGGTCTTCTGCGAAATCGCGGACCTGTTCCCCTTCGGCTACATCCACATCGGCGGTGACGAGGTTGACGTCAAATCCTGGCTCGCCTCGCCAAAGGTTCAAAGGCTCATGGACGAAAAGAACCTTGCCGGCACGATGGAGGTCCAGGCCTATTTCATGGGCCGTGTGCGCGGCATTTTGAAGAAACTCGGTAAAAAGCTTGCCGGCTGGGACGAGGTTTCCCACGGCGGCGGCATCGATCCGGACGGCGTATTGCTGATGGCCTGGCAGAAACAGGAAGTGACCAGGGAATTGATCGACCAGGGATACGAGGTCATCTGCACCCCCGGTCAGCGTTATTACATGGATATGGCCCAGGCCTCGGGATGGTATGAACCGGGCGCGGGCTGGGCCGGTGTCGTCACACCGGAAGACAGTTATCTGTATGAGCCTTCCACGGGCCTCAGCGAGGGCAGCGAGAAACTCCTGAAGGGCGTTCAGGCCTGCATCTGGTGTGAGCACCTGATTAACAACCGGCTCTTCAACCACATGGTTTTTCCAAGGCTCTATGCCGTTGCCGAGGCAGGCTGGACGCTACCGGAGCAAAAGGATTGGCAGCGTTTCGCGGCGCTTACACCTCTGTTTCCTGAACTTTGATCAACCGGGAAAACGAGAAGATGAAAATCGCAGTCGGGGGCATTCACACCGAATGCAGCACCTATTCGCATGTGTTGCAGACAGAACGCGACTTCAGGATCGCCGAAGGAGCCGGGCTGCTCGATCAGATCGGGTTGACCGGAAAATTTCCGGACATGGACTTTCGCCCGCTGTTCCACGCGCGTGCCATTCCGGGAGGTCCGGTTCATCCAGACTGCTACCGTGCTTTCAAGTCACGTTTCCTGAACGACCTGGAAATGGAATTGCCGCTCGACGGCGTGCTCCTGATCATGCATGGCGCCATGCATGTGCCGGACATTGAAGATGTGGAAGGCGACTGGATCGCCTCTGTCCGCGAACTTGTCGGCCCGGATGTTCCGATCGCGGTCAGTTACGACCTGCATGGCAACGTCACACAGAAGATCGTCGACCAGATCGATATCTTCTGCGCCTACCGGACAGCCCCGCATATCGATGTGCGGGAAACGCACCTGAGGGCTGCCACGCACCTTGTCGATCAGCTGCGCGGCGGACCCCGCCGCTTGGTTGCCTGGGCACCGGTTCCTGTTTTGTTGCCAGGAGAAAGAACCAGTACGGAAGATCTACCTGCAAAAGCTTTGTATGAAAGACTGCCGGCAATGGATCTCCTGCCCGGTGTCTGCGATTCCAATCTCATGGTCGGATATGTGTGGGCGGACATCGGCCGTGCCACGGCCTGCGCCGTTGTCACCGGTACGGATCCGGAGGTGATCGCTCGAGTAGCCGAAGAAATTGCCGCCGCTTATTGGGAAGCGAGGCACGAATTCGAGTTCGGTGTGCCGACCAAGCCGCTGGCGGAGTGCCTGGACGACGCCGAAGCAGCGACCTCACGACCTTTCATTCTGGCGGACAGCGGCGACAATCCGACCGGCGGTGGTGTCGGAGACCGAAGTGATGTTCTTTTCGCCTGGCTGGACCGCGGCCTGACGGACGGTGTCTTCGCCGGAATAACGGATCCGCAGTCCGCAGCCGCAGCCTGGACTGCGGACGAGGGAAGCCTTCTGCCCCTCTCCATAGGCGGCGGGCTTGGTAGTTCGAGCAGAAAGGTTACCGTCAATGCGGTCGTTGGTCCAAAGGCAGGTTCTGAACCTGAAGGGAACCGGGAAGTGCTCGTTCGCTTCAAAGGGAACTCGGTCGTCCTGACCGAGAGGCGCCGCCCCTTCCACAATCTCGAGGATTTCCGCAGGTTCGGAATCGAACCGGAAAGCACGAGGTTTCTCATCGTGAAGTCCGGTTATCTTTCGCCGGAGCTTGCCGCCCTGGCCAATCCGCCCCGGATGGCCTTGACGGATGGTGCCGTCAATCAAGAGATTACCGCCCTCTCCAACACCGCTAGACCGGAGCCGTCGTTTCCCTTTGAACACAATTTTTCCTGGACGCCATCGGCGCGGCAGTCCGCGCGGGCGTTCCAACGGAAAAGACAAAATTGAAGACAGCCTCAAATAGGCGGCATTAGACTTTCGGATAAGATTTTTTCGAATTAAATTAAGCCATCAAAATAATGCTTCCATTGTATCCATTATAAAATTAAGTCAAATATTCCCGCGATTTAGATGCCACCTTTTCGTCAAAAAGTTGCCACACTCTCAGTCTTATTGTCATTTATTACAGGGTTGAAACTGACCTCCTGCAGGTTTCTCATGAATTTGTAGAACAAATCGGAGAACAATAAAAACACCAACAGGCATTATCGTTACAATTGCAACCGGTTACGCATAACTGCGGGAACTGGCCGATAGCAAGATTTCTATATCAATCGGTCAACAATTCCACCGGAGAAAGCAAGAGCGATACTTCAAGTCTCGTTACCCATCGACCGATTTTTCGAAATGCTCCGCCGGGATATCTTTGGCGGAGCATTTGTTTTTGCGGATGATATGCAGGCCGAATAGTAACTCAGCGTTCGCGCCGTACCAATTTCACGTACTGCGCCACCCCGTATGTGCCGCATGGGCCCTGTGTCGGATGTTCAAACCCGTTTGCCCAGAAGATCGTTCAGGAAAGAACCTTAATCCGGGTCAAGGAAACCAGAACCCACCCCCATTCATTGTCCCCCGCGGAATCAATGTCTTTCCAAGGCATGCGAGACCAAGAGATATTTGGGCTTCCCAATTGTTCTTGGGCGACATTCTTGGTCGTTAGCCGATACTTGCCGCGCGATCGACCAGATACCTCGCTCACCGGTACGCAGGCTGCTTTATGACCGGACTTTGGATGAAAACGGTTGCACGCAGGCCACAGTCAAGAAACTTACGCTAGGGACACTGCCAATTATACGGATAGTAATCACTTCACGTTCCAGTGATGACGCTTGAATAAAGCGAGCGAGACCACAGATATGAACAGAATGTAACCGAAGTTAACTGTATTTGTGACTTTTGTTACACCCAATCGGCAGATTGTGGTGCGATAATGGCCAAATCGTGACCGCGTGACAGGGCAAAAATACCAGAACAGGCAGACAGCCAGGATAACGAGTCCGAAACGGACCACCAACAACAAGCTCCGGACGTGGTGAAAACAGTTGTATTAGCCTTGGGAGGCGTACATGCAACGGAATACCAGAGCTGGAACTCTTGCGCTTGGACTCATTCTCGCCCTGGCGGGAAGTGCTGCCGCAGCCCCATTGCCTCAGGAAACAATTACGTTGCCTGAAGATCGACTTGCCGTAACCGTTGCTTCCGCGTCGGCGGACCAAAAGGATCCGCTGGAAAGCGAATTGACCATTTGGGTCGGCGAAGTTGAACTTGGCGGCCGGAAGGCAGTCTGGGTCGAGTTGATCGATTCTTATGGCGAAGTCATTTACGATTCCGAAGTGAACACCAACGAGACACACCTGCTGCCGGATGGCCGGGCCGTCGTTGTTCGCGCGATGGATCAGGATACTGTCGTCGCAGGCAAGGACGAGTCACGCGTTGTCACTGAAGGCGCGCTCATGGTGACGCGAAGGGTTGTGAACGAAGGGACTGATGCGACCACCGTCGAACTCATCGAAACCCAGGATACACCGGTCAAACGCGGAACCATGCTGCAAGTCGCGGATTTTGGCCAACTTGTCTGGGAAAAAATTGTGGCCTTCTTCGATGCTGCAAAGACCCGGGTGGCCGTCGCCTGGAACTGGCTGGTCGATACGATTCAAGCCTAATCCCGGTTTCCTTTTACTGGTCTCCGGTTCAACGCAATAAATTCTCCGCCTGGTAAACACTTTGCGAGCCCTTGTGGCTCGCTTTTTTCTGACGTTTTAAGGGCCGCTGATGGTGCCTGTCTTCCGGTGTCTCACCGCTCCATTTCAACCGGTCGACGTGTCAACGGACGTTGCTGCCCTGGCCGCGCTTCCGACATGAAGTTCGTAGGGTCTTTAAAATTTGCCCCGAGCGTGTACCATCTGTTGAAGGCTCCGTAGAAACTGCAGCGGGATTTCTCCAATGCCTGCATCTTCCGTCTGGGCTTTTGGTGTCAAAAGCATGAGTTTCCAAGAGGTTCTGCCATGAGTGAGCCGATTGTTCTGACACAGGAAAACCTACGCAATCATTTGAAGGGAACGCCGCG